>NZ_JBWKPK010000011.1:0-159350 GCF_059418205.1 Caulobacter sp. GW821-FHT09B11
CTGAAGGCGCTGCGGCGCCCGCCGCCGGCGCCCCGGCCTCGGCCGCCGCGACCGCTCCGGCCCCGGCGACCGCCGACAAGCCGACCGCGGCCCCGGCCCATCCGTAAGGCTTTCGGACGGCTGAAACGAAAGAGCCCCGCCGGTGAGAACCGGCGGGGCTTTTTCATGACCCTTCTCCCCTTGCGGGAGAAGGTGGCGGCGAAGCCGTCGGATGAGGGGTCTCTCAAACCTGAGCCCCTCCACCCGGCCTGACCACCGCATGCAGCTTTGATTTCTGAGAGACCCCTCACCCGACCCCCGCCTTCGCGGGGGCCACCCTCTCCCGCAGGGGGAGAGGGGACTCAGGTGGTCTCCACCGACAGCGCCCACAGCCGCTCGGCCGCGTCGGGGTCCAATGCGTGCGGCAGCACGCCCGCCCAGGGCTTGTCCTTGGTCCAGGCCGCGGCCTGCCTGCAGTCTTCCAGATAGAGCCCGCCCACGCCGTCGAGCTCAGGGCCGACCGCCGCCCAGACGCTGGTGGCCGCGCCCTGCTGCGGCGTCTTGAAGCCGTCGCGCGGCTTGCCGTCCTCGCCGATCCAGCCCAGGGCGACCTGCTCCTCGATCGGCAGGTGGCGCTGCAGCGGGGTCATGATGCCGCCGGGCATGACGGCGTTGGCCCGCACGCCGCGGTCCTTGAACCGGGCGTCGAAGCCGACCGCGAACAGGCTGTTGGCGGTCTTGGCCTGGCCGTAGGCCTCCCACTTGTCGTAGGGCCGGTGGCGGAAGTGCGGGTCCTCGAAATCCACGCCCGAACGCCGGTGGCCGATCGACGACAGCGACACCAGCCGCGAGGCGACGCCCGACCCCTGCGCCCCCTCGACCAGCCGCTCCGCCAGAAGCGTCGACAGCAGGAAGTGGCCGAAGTGGTTCGTGCCGATCTGCATCTCCAGCCCGTCTTCTGTGTAGGCGAGCGGGCAGGCCATGACGCCGGCGTTGTTGATCAGCAGGTGCAGCGGCGCGCCGCCCCAGGCGTCGGCGAAGGCGCGCACCGAGGCCAGGCTGGAGAGGTCGAGCATGGCGAAACGGGCCTTGCCGGGACCGGCCGTGCGCTCGATCTCGGCGACGGCTTCCGCGCCCAGGTCGGGCTTGCGGGCGGCGATCACCACCTGGGCGCCGGCTTCTGCAAGGGCGCGGGCGGTCTCGATCCCGATGCCGGTGGCCGCGCCGGTGACGATGGCCGTCCGGCCCGTGAGGTCATGACCGGCGACCACCTCGCCGGCGGTGCTGCGGGCCCCGAAGGGCGAGACGATGCGGTCGGCCATGGCGAGGATCCTTGTCGGTCATGAGGAACCTCCCCCTGTGGGGGAGGCGATCGCGCAGCGATCGGTGGGGGGAGTTTCCGCGAAGCCGGCCCAATCAGCGGAAGCTGAAAACGGCCCCCCTCCGTCGCCTTTGGCGACACCTCCCCCAGTGGGGGAGGATCTTTGCATTCTACCCCGCCTTGCTGAAGTCCGGCGCGCGGCGTTCGGCGAAGGCCATGAACGCCTCGCGGGCCTCGGCGGTCTGCAGGCGCTCGGCGAACAGGGCGCCTTCCTTGTCCATCAGGTCGGCGATGGCCTCGGCGTCGCGCATCAGGCGCTTGGTGACGGTCAGGGCGCCCAGCGGACGCTTGGCCAGCTGGTCTGCGGCGGCGCGGGCGCGGGCGCGCAGCTCGTCGGCCGGGACCACGGCGTTGGCCAGGCCCCAGGCGGCGGCGGTCGTTCCGTCCACCGCCTCGCCCAGGGCGAACATGGCGTAGGCGCGGGCGTGGCCGATGCGGGCCGGCAGCAGCCAGCTGGAGGCGGCCTCCGGGGCCAGGGCCAGGTTGACGAACGGCACGGTCAGGCGCGCGTCGGGGGCCACGAACACCAGGTCGCAGTGCAGCAGCATGGTCGTGCCCACGCCGACGGCCTGGCCGTGGACGGCGGCGACCAGCGGCCGGGTGGCGTTGGCCAGGGCCTTCAGGAACCGCCACACGTGGCGCTCCTCGGTGAAGGCGCCGGTGGCCTGGGCCACGAAGTCGCCCAGGTCGTTGCCGGCGCTGAAGCTGTCGCCGTCGCCCTGGAACACCACGACCCGGATCTCCGGATCGGTCTCGGCGCCCTCCAGGGCGTCGGCCAGGGCGCCGTACATGGCGTTGCTGAGGGCGTTCTTCTTGTCCGGGCGGGCCAGGGTGATGGTCAGGACGCCGGCCTCGCGGTCGATCTTCACGTGATCAGTCTTCACGGGCTCGGTCATGGCGTAACGTCTCCTTTGGGGAACTTGGTCTGCAGGCTCGAAAGCCAGCGGGCGACCACGGCGATCTCGTCGTCCGTGAAGCCTTCGGTGAGGTGGGCGTTGAGGTGGGCGAGGCCGGCTTTCGCCTCCTCGCGGGCGGCGCGGCCGTGGTCGGTCAGGTGCAGGCGCAAGGCCCGGCCGTCCTTCGGGTCGGGCCGGCGCTCGACCAGCCCCGCGCGGGTCATGCGGTCGACGAGGCCAGTCATGGCCGAGGGGGCCAGGTCCAGCGCCTCGGCCGCCTCGCCGATCAGCGCCCCGTCGGCCCCGCCCAGATAGAACAGCACCCCCGACTGGGCGGCGGTCAGACCGTTGCCCTCGGTCGCCAGCTTGCCCTCGATCCAGCGCTGCACGCGCCGATGGCCGGAAGCCAGCAGGAAGAACAGGCGCCGATCGGGGGCAGGAGGGGGGGGCGTCGACATGCGTCGACTATATGCTTCGTGTGCGAAATATCAAACGGGTGTTTTGGCGATCCGGTCCGCACAGGCCGTCAATCCTCATCTCCCGTCATTCCCGCCACAAGGGCGGGAATGACGGGAGGAAAAAGAGCGAACTAAACCGCCCGATACCACCCCACGCCCGCCTCATCCGCCTCCCGCACCGCCAGGCCCCGGCCGATCAGGCAGTTGAGGTGGGCCATGGCCTCGCCGGTGGCCATGCCCAGCACGTCGGGGCCGATCGGCCGGGCGAAGAGGGCGCCGAAGGCATCGATGGCGCGCTTGGGTTCGGCCAGCTTGCCCCTGAGGCGGGAAAGGCCGCGCTCGTGGCCGTTGATCAGCTGGTCGATGCGGGCGTGCAGGCCGCGGAACGGGGCGTTGTGGGCCGGCAGCACCAGCACGCTGTCGGGCACGGCCGCCTTCACCTTGGCCAGCGAGACCAGCCAGTCGGTCAGGGGGTCGGCGTCGGGCTCGGTGGGGAACACCGAGACGTTGGACGAGATCTTCGGCAGCACCTGGTCGCCCGAGATCAGCAGGCCCAGCGCCGGACACCACAGGCAGGCGTGGTCGGGCGAGTGGCCCTGGCCGGTCACCACCGTCCAGTCGTGCGCGCCGATGCGGAAGGTCTCGCCGTCTTCGATGCGGCGATAGCTGTCGGGCAGGGCGTGGATCGCCCGGCCGAAGCCGCCGAAGCGGGTCTTGTAGTTGTCGATGGCGTCGCCGTCCCAGCCGGCGGCGCGGAAGAACCGCACCCCGTCCTCGGGCGCCTCGCGGCCGGTGTCGGCCACCAGCATCCGGCACTGGAAGTATTCCAGCCGCGTCATCCACAGCCGGCAGTCGAAGCGGCGGGTCAGCCAGCCGGCCAGGCCCACATGGTCGGGGTGCAGGTGGGTGACGATCACCCGCGTGACGGGCCGCCCTTCCAGCGCCCCGGCGAAGGCGGTCTTCCAGGCGCCGCTGGTCTCCCTGGTGGCCATGCCGGTGTCGACGATCGCCCAGCCCTCGCCGTCGGCAAGGACCCAGACGTTGATGAAGCCCAGCGAGCCGCCCAGCGGCTGGCGCAGCCACAGCACCCCCGGCGCGACCTCGACCGCCTGGCCCGAGCCGGGCTCCGGCTCGACCTCGAACGGATAGTCCAGGCGCGGCCGGCGCGGCGATTCCGCGTCGCTCGCGGCCTCCTCGAAACCGTCGCTCATCGCCCGTCTCCTCCCTCTGTAGTCGGCGCGCGCCCGGGCTGGTCAGCCGCGCACACCTGACCCTGGCGCGCCAAGTCACCCATTTTTTATGGCCAAGCCGCGCCATGATTGCGCCCCTGTCGGACGACATCTTGACCCTAGATGCAAGCGGGCGCTTAAGTCCGCCGCGAGGAATTCACCCCCAGGAGACTACCAACATGAGGCCATTCGCGATCGGCCTGACGGCCGCCCTCGCGGTCGCCGTGCTCGTTCCGGCCGCCGCGCTTGCGGCGCCGAAGGATGCCAAGCCCGCCGCCGCAGCCGCCGTCGACGCCAAGTCGCGTGAAGCCGGAATGAAGGAAGCGCCGCCGCTGATCACTCAGACGGGCGTGGCCTGCCAGGTGTCGGACGCCCGCCTGATCGGTGCCGACAAGAAGTCCAACACCTCCTACTACGAAGTCGCCTGCCAGGAAGGCATGGGCTACGCGCTCGTCGCCAAGAAGGACACGCCGGCCCAGGCGTTCAACTGCCTCGAGACCGGCCAGGTCGGCGCCGACGGCAAGGAATCGGGCCTGAAGTGCCTGCTGCCCGCCAACGTCGATCCCAAGCAGGGCCTGAAGCCCTACCTCGCCAAGGCCAACGCGACCTGCGACCTGCAGAACGCCCGCGCCATCGGCACCGGCAACAACAACTCGTTCTTCGAAGTCGCCTGTAAGGGCGGCGCCGGCTATATCGTCCAGATCCCGGTTCCGATGAAGCTCGAAGGCGCGGTGGCCAACAGCTGCCTGCTGTACGAGGAAACCGGCAACATCTCGTGCAAGCTGACCGACCGCGCCACCCAGCTGCAGGTCGTCGACACCCTGGCCGCCGCCGCCAACAACGGCTGCGCGGTGAAGGACAAGCGCTACATCCTGACCACCAAGTCGGACAACTACTTCGAAGTCTCGTGCCAGGACGGCAAGGGCTACGTGCTGCAGCAGACCCTGGCCAGCGGGGCCCTGGCCCGCGCCATCGACTGCGCCAACGCCCCGGGCGGCGCCGAGTGCACCCTGACCGACAGCCGCGCGGCCAAGACCGAGCAGGCCGGCCTCTACACCAGCCTGGCCAAGAAGGCCGGCTTCGACTGCAAGGTCGAATCCTACGGCCTGTTCCCGTCGAACGACCCCAAGAAGGAAGTGGTCGAGCTGAAGTGTTCGAACCGTCCGGACGGCGGCATCGGCATGTTCTCGCCCACCGAGAACCGCGTCTATGACTGCCTGTTCTCGGAGCTGAACGGCTTCCGCTGCAGCTACACTAAGCCGGACGCGGTGTTCCCGCGCCTGTGGTCCGACCTGAAGGGCTACGGCAAGGGCAGCTGCGAAGTTTCCGGCGCCCGGGTCATCGGCCGCACCGAGACCGACGGCTTCATCGAAGTCGCCTGCGCCGACGGCCTGCCGGGCTGGGTGATGTCCTACCCGCTGAACGCGCCCGCGCCCAAGCCCAAGGAACTGCTGTCCTGCCTGCAGGCCAAGGGCGTCGGCGGCGGCTGCAAGCTGCCCACCAACGTCAAGAAGTAAGGGCTCTTTCCGAGCTCTGACGAAGAACCCCGCCGGTGCGAACCGGCGGGGTTTTTTATGTCCGGGGGAGACCCCCTCAGTCGCTCCGCGACAGCTCCCCCAGAGGGGGAGCATCTGACGGCGCGAACCCAGATCCTCCCCCTCTGGGGGAGGTGGCCCGGAGGGCCGGAGGGGGCGGCGCGGCGGAACCTCCCCCCGTGGGGGAGGCGGCCGAAGGCCGGTGGGGGGACGGTTTCAGCTTGCGAGGCGCTGGCCGACTTCGCAGACACTCCCCCCACCGATCGCTTCGCGATCACCTCCCCCAGAGGGGGAGGTTCCTTGCGTCGGGGAAGCCTAAAGCGCCGCCTCGATCAACCTTGGCCCCTTGGCCGCCATCGCCCGTTCGAACGCCGCGTCGAAGGCCTCGGCCGTTTCCACCCGCTCGGCGGGCACGCCCAGTCCCTGCGACACCGCCACCCAGTCGATGCGGGGATCGCCGATGTCGAGCAGCTTGCCGGCCGCCGGACCCACCGCGCCCGCGCCGGTACGGGAAAGCTCGATGCCGAGGATGCGGTAGACGTGGTTGGCGAAGACCACGACCACCACGTCGAGCCGCTCGCGGGCGATCGTCCACAGGCCCTGCACCGTGTACATGCCCGCCCCGTCGCCGGTCAGGGCCAGGACCTTGGCGTCCGGCCGGGCCACGGCCGCGCCGATGGCGAGCGGGATGCCCTGGCCGATCGCCCCGCCGGTCAGCGACAGCCAGTCGTGGGCGCGGGCGGCGCGGGTCTGGGTGAAGATCGGCAGGCCGGCGGTCACCGCGTCGTCGGAGATCACGGTATCGGCGGGCATGTGGCGGGCGATGCTGGCCCCGATCGCCCAGGCGTCCAGCTTGCCGGCCGGGGCGGCCGGTGGGGCGTAGGGTTCGGCCGGACCGGCGACGGGGGCTTCCAGGGCGTCGGCCAGGGCGTTGAGGGCGGCGGCGGCGGCGTCGCCCCGGCCGCACAGGGTCTCCAGCCCGCAGTGCTCGGGAACCAGCACGCTGGGCCGGTCGGGATAGGCGAAGAAGGCCACCGGTCGCTCGGTGGCGACCAGCACCATCAGGTCGGCGCCGTCGAGTTCCTTGAGGGCCTGCTCGCCGAAATAGGGCAGCTTGTCGGGACGGAAGCGGCCTTCGCCGCGCGCCTGGCGGGCGGTGAAGGTGTCGGTCAGCACCCGGATCCCCAGGGCCGCCAGCCGTCCGGCGGCGGCGATGCCGTCGGCGCGGCAGGCGCCCGAGCCCAGCAGCAGCACCGGCGCCTTGGCCGCCTTCACGGCGTGGGCGACGGCGGCGATCGTCTCTTCGTCGGGAGCGCCGGGGGCGGGGATCTCGGCGACCCCGCCGTGCACCGTCGCCTCGTTCCAGGCGGCGTCGGCGGGCAGGATCAGGCAGGCGTTGCCGGCCGGCGTCCCATAGGATGCCGTGATCGCCTCGGCGGCCAGCGGCCCGACGCTGTCGGCGCTCTCGGCCGACTTCACCCACAGCGAGTTGGGCGCGGCCAGGGCGGCGATGTCGCTGTTCAGCGGGGCGTCGAAGCCGCGGTGATAGGTGGCGTGGTCGCCGACGACGTTGACGATCGGGGTGAAGGCCCGGCGGGCGTTGTGCAGGTTGGCCGCGCCGTTGGCGTAGCCCGGCCCCAGGTGCAGCAGGGTGCAGGCCGGCTTGCCCGCGATCCGCCCATAGCCGTCGGCGGCCCCGGTGGCCACCCCCTCGAACAGGCACAGGATCGAGCGCATGCGCGGCTCGTGGTCCAGGGCCGAGACGAACTGCATCTCGCTGGTGCCGGGGTTGGCGAAGCACGCCGTCACGCCGTTGTCGGCCAGGGTGGTGATCAGGGCGTCGGCGCCGTTCATTTGGTTCTTCCTTGCCTAACAACAACGCGCGTCATCCCGGCCGTAGCGAAGCGGAGAGCCGGGACCAGGGGCAAGCGGCAGTGCGCCGGCCCCTGGGTCCCGGATCGGCTACGCCGTCCGGGATGACGATCTTTCTAGATCAATCAAACGCCATCACGTCTTCATCGGGTACGACCGCGAACAACCGCTCGATCTCCGCCGGCCGCCGCTCCCGCGCCAGGGCCTGGTTGATGTAGCCCTTGTCGGTCAGCTCGCCGCTGGCGGCGTCGGGGGCGCCGGGCAGGATCAGGGCGCGGGCCACGCGGCCGCCGCCCCTGGCGTCGGCGTTGAAGCGCTCCAGCCCGGCCCGCACCGCCGCCCGCACGGCGGCCGCGTCGCCGATGCGCTCGCAGGTGCGCGGCTCCAGGAACAGCATCAGCCCGACGCCCTCGCGGCCCTCGCCGCAGACCACGGCGTCGCTCGCCGCCCCGCCGATCGCCGAGATCGCCGCCACCCGCAGGGCGCCGGCGGCGACGAAGGTGCCGCTGGCCAGCTTGAAGTTCTCCACGAGGCGTCCGTCGAAGACGAGGCCCGCCGAAGGATCGTCCGGATCGGCCAGCCGCGCCGCGTCGCCCAGGCGGTAGAAGCCGTCCTCGTCGAAGGCCTCGCGCGTGGCGTCGGGTTGGTCCAGATAGCCGGGCGAGACCTGCGGGCCCTTGACCCGGATCTCAAGCTTTTCTCCCGCCGGAACCAGCTTCACCGCCGTGCCCGGCGTCGGCAGGCCGACCATCCCCGAGCGGGCGTTCAGCCAATGGATGTTGCAGGCGGTCGGCCCGGTCTCGGTGGCGCCGTAGCCGGCCGCGAAGGTGATGCGCTCGCCGGTCACGGCCAGGGCCACGGCCTGCACCCGGTCGAGGATCGACTGGGCCATGGCCGCGCCGCCGTACTGCAACACCCGCACCCGCGCGAAGAAGGTCTGCGCCAGCAAGGGATCGCGCTCAAGCTCGCCGACCAGCAGGCCCCAGCCGGCCGGCACCATGTTGTGATAGGTCGGCGAGACCTCGCGCAGGTTCCGCAGCGTCTCGGAAAAGCGCCCGGGCACGGGCTGGCCGGTGTCGATATGGAGCGTGCCGCCCCGGTGCAGCACCATGTGCAGTATGGCGTTGGCCCCCAGGCTGTGGCTCCAGGGCGCGGAATTGACCAGCACCGGCGGATCAGGGTCGGCGTAGCAGGCCTCGATCTGGGCGGCGTTCAGCGCGATGTTGGCGTGGGTGCAGATCACCGCCTTGGGCCGCCCGGTCGAGCCCGAGGTCAGCAGCAGCTTGGCGACGTCGTCGGCCTGGGCGACGTCGGCGGCCGGCGGGCTGGCCAGCAGCGCCTCCAGCGGCTGGTCGCCGGGACGGGGGGTGCGGCTGGCGATGACCGGCAGGCTGTCGATGGCGGGATGGTCCAGGGCCGTGGCGAAGGCCGCCGCGTCGTCGACATAGACCGCCGCCGGCCGGATCCGCTCCACCGCCTGGGCCAGGCGCGAGAGGTCGGCGCCCGCGAGCCCGTACTGCGGCGACACCGGCGCGGCCGGCGCGCCCAGGCTCATGGCCGCATAGGCGATCAGGGCGTGGTCTATGCCGTTGCGGGCCAGGATCAGCAGCGGCCTGCCGCGCGACAGGCCCAGCGCCGCCAGCCCGCCGGCCAGGGCCGCGATGCGCGGCGCGGCCTGGCCGTAGGTGATCGTCCGCCAGCCGTCGCCGTCCCGCTCGGCCAGCCACACCCGGTCGGGCGCCTCGACGGCCCAGCGGGCCAGCGGGGCGGTGGTGGTCCGCATGGCGTCGGAATAGGGCATGGGGTTGCGCAGGATCAGCGCTTCGCCGTGCTTTTCGACCTCCAGCGCGCGCTGCGCATAGCGGGCGTCACGGAACGGAGCGCTGACGAGGGTGACCATGCCCTGTTATGGAGCGCGTCGAACGGCCGTTCAATCCTCGTCGAGCGGCGTTCGCCAGGAACCTCCCCCTCTGGGGGAGGCGATCGCGAGAGCGATCGGTGGGGGGAGAACGGGCAGCGTTGCGGAAGCTGAAACCGTCCCCCCTCCGGCCCTCCGGGCCACCTCCCCCAGAGGGGGAGGATCGCCGGCCTTAAGCCGCCCGCACGCGGGTGATGATCTCCTCGTAGAGGCTGGCCTTTTCCGCCCCTTCGAAGGCCCCGTACTCGCACTTGGACATGATGTCGGCGGGCGGGAAGATCACCTTGTTGTTCTTGTAGTCCTCCGGCATCAGCGCCTTGGCCGCGGCGTTGGGCGTCGGATAGAGGATGGTCTTGCTGATCTCGGCGCCGGCCTGGGCGTCCAGCAGGTAGTTGATGAACTTGTGCGCGTTGTTCGGACGCGGCGCGCCCTTGGGGATGCACAAGGTGTCGGAGTTGATCAGCGAGCCTTCCTTGGGCACGACGAAGTCGATGTCGTCGTCGTCCTTCATCGCCTGGGCGATGTCGCCGTTATACTCGAGCACGACATCCACCTCGCCCGACAGCAGCAAGTCCTGGCCGTTGTCGTCGTGGAAGGCCTTCACGAACGGCTTCTGCTTGATCAGCATCTGCTCGATCTTCGGCAGCAGGTCGGCCGGGATGGCGTTGACCGAGTGGCGCAGATACTTGGCCGACAGGCGCACCAGGTCGGCGCTTTCCGACAGCAGGCCGATCTTGCCGGCGTACTGGTTGCTGTCGAACAGCCACTTCCAGCTGTCGGGAACGCCCTTCACCTTGCTCTTGCGATAGCCGATGCCCAGCACCAGCCAGGTGTAGGGCATCGAGAACTTGCGGCCCTTGTCGTAGTCCGGGTCCATGAAGGCCGGGTCGATGTTCTTGATGTTCGGGATCTTGGCGTGGTCCAGCGGCTCCAGCATGCCGGCCTCGGCCATGCGGGTGACGAACTCGTTGGACGGCACGATGACGTCGAAGCCCGGATTGCCGGCCTTCAGCTTGGCGAACAGTTCGTCGTTGGTGGCGAACAGGCTCATGTTGACGTCGACGCCCGTGGCCTTCTTGAAGTCGCCCAGGGTCGTCTCGCCGATATAGGTGTCCCAGTTGTAGAAGTTCAGCTTGGCCTCTTCGCCGCCGGCGCTCGCCGCCGGCTTCTCGCCGCAGGCGGTGAAGGTCAGGCCGATGGCCGCCGCGCCGGTGGCGGTCAGCAGCGAGCGGCGGTTCAGGCCGGCCTTCTGCAGGCCGCGTTGGGTGATCGTGCTCATGGTCTCGAAACTCCCCTTATCGTTCCCGGCCCACACCGGCGGTTCAACCCAAGCCCCACTCCGCCATCAGGCGTTGCGGAGGTACCAATCGAAATCCAGCTCCGTGACGACCTCGAAGAAGCGCGCCTGTTCCGTGCGCTTGACCGACACGAACATGTCCACGAAGCGGTCGCCCAGATAGTCGCGCAGCACCTCGGACTTATCGAACAGGTCGACGGCGGCGAACCAGTTGGACGGCAGGCGCGACTTCTCCTTGGCGGCGGCCGCATAGCCGTCGCCGACCACCGCCGGGCCCGGATCGACCTTGTTGGTCAGGCCATGGTGGGCGCTGGCCAGCAGCACGGCCATGACCAGGTACGGATTGCCGTCGGCCCCGGCCACGCGGTGCTCGACGTGGCGGGTCGGAGCCGGGCCGGCCGGCACCCGCAGACTGACGGTGCGATTGTTGACGCCCCAGGTCGCCGCGACCGGCGCGTAAGAATTGGCCTTGAAGCGGCGATAGCTGTTGGCGTTCGGCGCCAGGATCGCCATGCCCTCGCCCAGCAGCTGCTTCATGCCGCCGATGGCGTGCTTGAGCATCTGGGAGCCTTCCGTGTCCTCGTCGGCGCAGAGATTGTTGCCATCGGCGTCGTTGAAGCTGACATGCACGTGGAAGCCGTTGCCGGCCCGGTCGGCCCAGGGCTTGGCCATGAAGGTGGCCTCGCAGCCGTGGCGCAGGGCCACGCCCTTGGCCATCCGCTTGTAGAGCAGGGCGTCGTCGCAGGCCCGCAAGGCGTCGGGCTTGTGCTTGAGGGTCAGCTCCACCTGCCCCGGGGCGAACTCCGAGATCGCCCCCTCCAGCGGAACGCCGATGGTGTCGGCGGTGTCCCACAGCTCGCGCAGGAACGGGGCGTTGGCCTCCAGTTCCGGCAGGCCATAGACCTGGATGCCGGTCGGCCGCTGGCCGGTCAGCACCGACTTGGCGGGCAGCAGCTCACCGTTCGGGCCGCGCTCGATGTCGACGAGGTAGTATTCCAGCTCGCAGGCCGCGACCGGGGTCAGGCCGTCGGCGGCGTAGCGGTCGAGCACCCGTTGCAGCACGTGGCGCGGATCCAGATCGTTGGGCGTTCCGTCCAGCTCGTAGAGCGACAGCATCACCTGGGCGACGTCGGGACCAAGCCAGGGCGCCAGGGTCAGGGTTCCCGGCACGGGCCGCGCGCGGCGGTCGGCGTCGCCGTCTTCCCAGACTAGGCCCGTGTCCTCGCAATCGGCCCCGACGGTGTCGACCACCAGGATCGAGCCCGGCAGGAACCGGCCGTAGTCGTAGATCGCCGGCAGCTCGTGCACCCGCAGGCGCTTGCCGCGCGGCACCCCGGTCATCGAGGTGAAGAACACCTCGACATATTTCACCTGCGGATGGGCGGCGAGGAAGTCGCGGCACTCCTGCGGATCGGCGACGGCGCTCATGCTTGCAACTCCCCGAAGGCCTCGGCGAATCCGTCGATCGCCGCCGCCAACCTATCGATCGCCGCGTCATCGGTGACGGGCGAGACCAGCATCATGTTGTGGAAAGGCGCGATCAGCGCCCCTCGGTTGATCAGCCACAGATGCAGCGCTTCCACCGCATCCTGGTCCAGAACTTTCCGCATCGCGGCGGCGTCGCGCGGCGGCGGATCGGCGAAGACCAGCTCCACCCGCGCCCCGACATGGACGACCGACCACGGCAGGCCCCGCGCTTCGATCACGCCGCGCAGCCCGGCCACCAGCCGCTGCGCCCCGGCCAGCATCTTCGCATAGGCCGCGTCGGTCATGACATCGGAGAGCATGGCCCGCATGGCCGCCATGGCCAGGGCATTGCCCGACAGCGTCGTGCCGATCCCCGACTGGCCCGGTCCGATCCGCGCCTGGGCCTCGTCCATCCGCGCCGACAGCTCGCCCGTCACGCCCCAGACGGCGGCCGGCACGCCGCCGGCCACGGCCTTGCCCAGCACGAAGACATCGGGCTCCAGGCCGTGCGCCTTGGTGTAGCCGCCGGGGCCGGTCGAGATGGTGTGGGTCTCGTCGATGACCAGCAGGGTCCCGGCTTCGCGGGTCAGCCGGCGCAGGGCGTCGTGGAAGCCGAGATCAGGCAGGATCATCCCGCAATTGGTCATCACCGGCTCGGCCAGCACGGCGGCGACGTCGCCGGGGGCCAGGGCCGCTGCCAGGGCTTCGAGATCGTTGAACGGGACGACGCGGGTGGTGGCCGTCAGGTCCTGCACCTGGCCCAGCAGGCCGGGCTTCATGACCGCCGCGCCGTCCTTCAGCACCACGAAGGCGTCCTCGACCATGCCGTGGTAGCAGCCGTCGAACACCAGCACGACCGGCCGCCCCGTCACCGCCCGCGCCCAGCGGATCGCCGCGCGGTTGGCGTCGCTGGCCGTGGTCGCCGCCTGCCACAGCGGCAGGCCGAACCGCTCGGCCAGCAGCTTGCCGACGATCACCGCCGAGGCGGTCGGCAACATGAACCCCGCCCCGCGCCTGGCCTGGTCGGCGACGGCCGCCGCCACCGAGGCGTCGCCATGGCCGAACATCGACGGCGTGTCGCCCAGGCAGAAGTCGTCGTAGAGCTTGCCATCCACGTCGGTGACCTGCGCTCCGACGCCTTGAGCGGCGAAGATGGGGCTGGGGCAGGCCCAGTCGCCCATCCAGTGCATAGGCACGCCCCCGCGCCACACCTGCGCAGCCGCCTTGGCCATCGCCACGCTGCGCGGATGCTCGGCCAGGAACTTGGCGCGTTCGCTGGCGAGGAGGTCGGGGAGGGTCGAAGGGCGCGAGAGTTCGGCGATCATCGCGCCGCTCTCCCATCTCCCGTCATTCCCGCCCTTGTGGCGGGAAACCCTGGTTCAGCCCGCAGGTGAAGCGCCAGCGATGTGCGCGCGCACATCGCCCCATCTGCCCTTGCGGCGGACAGAGGGGTTCCCGCCACAAGGGCGGGAATGACGGGAAAAAGGAAATGGCGGCGCGACGAGGTCATCCCACCCCGCCGAAGCAAAGGTACTTGGTCTCGAAATACTCATCGAGGCCCTCGGACGAACCCTCGCGGCCCAGGCCCGACTCCTTGACCCCGCCGAACGGCGCCACCTCGGTCGAGATCAGGCCTTCGTTGACGCCCACCATGCCGGCCTCGATGGCCTCGGCCACGCGCCAGCAGCGGCCGACGTCGCGGCTGTAGAAATAGGCCGCCAGGCCGAAGGGCGTGGCATTGGCCAAAGTGACCGCCTCGTCCTCGGTGTGGAACTTCACGATCGGCGCGACCGGCCCGAAGATCTCCTCGTTGAACAGCCGCATGTCCGGCGTCGCGCCGGAGAGCACCGTGGGCTGGTAGAACAGCCCGCCCCGCTCGTGACGCTCGCCGCCCACCTCGACCCGCGCCCCGCCTTCGACGGCCTCGCGCACCAGGGCCTCGACCTTGATCAGGGCCTTCTCGTTGATCAGCGGACCGATCACGACCCCCTCGCCAGTCCCCGGCCCGACCTTCATCGCCACCACCTTCTCGGAGAGGCGCGCCACGAAGGCGTCGTGGATGCCCGCCTGGACGATCAGGCGGTTGGCGCAGACGCAGGTCTGGCCGGTGTTGCGGTACTTGCTGGCGATGGCCCCGTCGACGGCGGCCTCAAGATCGGCGTCGTCGAAGACGATGAAGGGCGCGTTGCCGCCCAGTTCCAGCGACAGCTTCTTCATCGTGCCGGCGCACTGGCCGTAGAGGATCTTGCCCACCGGGGTCGAGCCGGTGAACGACAGCTTGCGCACCCGGCCGTCCTCGCACAGGGCCTTGCCGATGGCGCTGGAGTCCGTGCCCGTGACGACGTTGAGCACGCCGGCCGGCACGCCCGCCTCGACGGCCAGCCGGGCGATGGCCAGGGCGCACAGCGGCGTCTCGGCGGCCGGCTTGACCACCACGGTGCATCCGGCCGCCAAGGCCGGGCCGACCTTGCGGGTGATCATGGCGATGGGGAAGTTCCACGGCGCGATGGCCGCGCACACCCCGATCGGCTGCTTGATCGAGGCCAGGCGCTTGCTGCGATCCGGCGTCGGAATGGTGTGGCCGTAGCCGCGCTTGGCCTCCTCGGCGAACCAGTCGATGAACGACGCGCCATAGGCCACCTCGCCCTTCGACTCCGCCAGCGGCTTGCCCTGCTCGGCGGTCATCAGCCGGGCCAGGTCGTCGGCGTGGGCGAGCATCAGGTCGCTCCACCGGCGCAGTATCGCGCCCCGCTCCTTGGCCGTCCTGGCCGCCCATCCGGGAAAGGCCCGATGCGCCGCCTCGATGGCAATCCGCGTCTCGGCCGCGCCCAGTTCGGCGACGTCGGCGATCGTCTCGCCGTCGGCAGGATTGGTGACGGCGAAGGTCGCGTCTCCCTCGATCCAGAGGCCGTCGATCAGGGCGGCGGTTTCGACAAGGTTCAGGGCGGTCATATGGGCTACCTCAGCGTCACGGACACCGACTTCAGGTCGGCGTACTTGTGCAACGCATGAAGGCTGCGGTCACGGCCGAAGCCCGACTGCTTGAAGCCCCCGAACGGCATGGTGATGTCGCAGGCGTCCCAGCCGTTGACCCAGACGAGGCCCGCTTTGAGCTTCCGCGCCCCCTTGAGCCCGCGATTGATGTCGCTGGTCCACAGACCGGCGGCCAGGCCATAGACCGTGTCGTTGGCCAGGGCGAAGGCCTCCTCCTCGCCCGTGAAGCTCAGCACGCCCAGGACGGGTCCGAACACCTCTTCCTTGGCCAGGCGGTGCTCCGGCTTCACGTCGTCGAAGATGGTCGGCTCCACATAGAAGCCGCCGGTCTCGGCCCTCACCTGGGCGCCGCCGAGCACGGGATCGCCGCCCTCCTCGCGGGCCTTGTCGATATAGGAAAGTGCGGTCTTCATCTGCCGCTCGCTGACCATGGCCCCGAAGCCGGTCTCGGGATCCAGCGGGTCGCCGACCTGGATGGTGCGCGCCACCGCGACCACCTTCTCAAGGAATTCGTCCTTGATCGAGGCCTCGACCAGCAGGCGCGAGGCCGCCGTGCAGACCTCGCCCTGGTTATAGAACACGCCCCAGGCGGCGGCCTGGGCGGCCGCATCCAGGTCGGGGCAGTCGGCGAAGACGATCTGGGGCGACTTGCCGCCCAGCTCCAGCGACACGCGCTTGAGATTGCTCTGGGCCGCATATTCCATCAGCCGGCGGCCGGTCGGGCCCGAGCCGGTGAAGGCGATCATGTCAACGTCCATCGACCGCGCCAGCGCCTGGCCGGCGATCGCCCCGAAGCCGGGGATCACGTTGAGCACGCCCGCCGGCAACCCGGCCTCGAGGGCCAGTTCGCCCAGCTTCAGCGCCGTCAACGGCGACTGCTCGGCCGGCTTGAGGACCACCGAGTTACCCATGGCCAGCGCGGGCGCGACCTTCCACATCGCCATGTGCAGCGGGAAGTTCCACGGCACGATGGCCCCGATCACCCCCAGCGGCTCGTGGGTGGCGAAGGAGAGACGGTCCGCCGGCGAGGCGCCAACCTCGCCATAGACCTTGTCGAGGGCCTCGGCGTACCAGCGGGTGGTGTTGATCGCGAGCGGGATGTCGACGGCTCGGGCGTCGCGGATCGGCTTGCCGACGTCCAGGCTCTCCAGCAGGGCCAGTTCCTCGGCGTCGCGCTCCATCAGCTCGGCCAGGCGGAACAGCACCTTCTTCTTCTGGCGCGGAGGCAGGTCGCGCCAGCGGCCGTCCTCGAAGGCGGCGCGGGCGGCGGCCACGGCGCGCTCGACATCGGCCACGTCGCAGGCGGCCACCCGGTTCAGCACCCTGCCGTCGCGCGGCCCGACATTGGGGAACGTCCCGCCCGAGGCCGCCTCGACCAGGGCGCCGTCGATCACCGCCCGCCCGGGAAGGGCCAGGCGACGCAGCTGTTCGGAGATGGACGCGGGCACGGTCACGCGGAGGGCCTCATCAAATTGTGATCACAGTTTGCGCCGTCGCGGGCGCTGTCAAGCCGGACTCGCCGCCCACCGCCGCCCGCATCTTGTCCATGCCTTCGGACAGGTCAGCGGCGATGGCCCGGCGGGCGCCGTCGGCGTCGCGGGCCTTCAGGGCGTCCATCGCCTCGGCGTGGCGGTCGGCCGGCAGGCTGCCGGTGCCGACCCGGCCGAACACCACCCGCATGAACGGCCCGATCTGCAGCCACAGCCCGCCGACCATGGCCAGCAGCACCTCGGCCCCGGCCCGCTCGTAGATGGCGAAGTGGAAGGCGTGGTTGGCCACCATGTAGCCGTCGACATCGCCGACCCGCAGCGCCTCCTCCAGCTCCTGGTCGATGAGCTTCAGCTTGCGCACCAAGGCTTCATCGGCCCTGGGCGCGGCGCGGGCGGCCAGTTCCGGCTCGATCCACTGCCGCGCCAGCTCCAGCTGCTCCAGCCGCTCGGCGGTCAGGGATGGCACGCTGAGCCGCTTGTTGGCGGGGTTGATCGCCAGGGCCCGCTCGGCGACGAGGCGGCGGACGGCGTCGCGCACCGGCATGGGGCTGACGCCCAGTTCGGCGGCGAGACTGCGCAAGGAAACCCCGACGCCAGGAGCGATCTTGCCGGTGATCAGGGCCTGGCGGATGGAGTCATAGACCTGGTCATGCACCGCCGTGGAATCGGCCAGGGGACGGCGCGTTTTCGGCTCGGCCATGTCCCCTCCTCTCCGCGATGCAATCCAGGGCTTGCCAGCTAGCCGATAATTGCGATCACAATGCAAGTTCTCGCGAAGGACCTCCCGCATGCCCGACTTCGGCGCCAACGACCTCGACGCCTACTGGATGCCGTTCACGCCCAACCGGCGATTCAAGGCCAATCCACGCCTGCTCGCCGGCGCCAAGGGCATGCACTACCAGACGCCCGACGGTCGCGAGATCCTCGACGCCACCTCGGGTCTGTGGTGCGTCAACGCCGGCCACGGCCGCGAGCAGATCACCGAGGCGATCCGCAAGCAGGCCGGCGAGCTGGACTATGCGCCCAGCTTCAACCTCGGCCATCCGCTGGCCTTTGCCTTCGCCTCGCGCCTGGCCCAGGTGACGCCGAAGGGCCTGGACCGGATCTTCTTCACCAACAGCGGCTCGGAGTCGGTCGACACCGCCCTGAAGATCGCGCTGGCCTACCACCGCGCCCGCGGCAAGGGGACCAAGACCCGGCTGATCGGCCGCGAGCGGGCCTATCACGGCGTCGGCTTCGGCGGCATCTCGGTGGGCGGCATCCCCAAGAACCGGCTCTATTTCGGGTCCTTGCTGACCGGCGTCGACCACCTGCCCCACACCCACGGCCTGCCCGAGAACGTCTTCGCCCAGGGCCTGCCTCAGCACGGCGCGCACCTGGCCGACGACCTCGAACGCATCGTCGCCCTGCACGACGCCTCCAACATCGCCGCCGTCATCGTCGAGCCGGTCTCGGGCTCGACCGGGGTGCTGGTGCCGCCCGAGGGCTACCTGCAGAAGCTGCGGGCGATCTGCGACAAGCACGACATCCTGCTGATCTTCGACGAGGTGATCACCGGCTTCGGCCGGGTCGGCGCGCCCTTCGCCGCCGACCGCTTCGGGGTGACGCCCGACCTGCTGTGCATGGCCAAGGGCCTGACCAACGCCGCCGTGCCGGCCGGCGCCGTGGCCGCCAGCACGGCGATCTACGAGACCATGCTCGACGGCGCCGACAGCCCCATCGAGCTCTTCCACGGCTACACCTATTCGGGCCACCCGCTGGCCTGCGCGGCCGGCCTGGCGACGCTGGAAATCTACCAGAGCGAGGGCCTGTTCGAGCGCGCGCTGGCCATCGAGCCCTACTGGCGCGCCGCCGTCCATTCGCTGGCCGACGCCCGCCACGTCATCGACATCCGCGACTTCGGCCTGATCGCCGGCATCGAGCTTGCGCCCCGCTCCGGCGCGCCGACAGCTCGGGCCATGGAAGCCTTCGAGGCCGCCTTCGACCAGGGCCTGCTGATCCGGGTGACCGGCGACATCATCGCCCTCTCGCCGCCGCTGATCATCGAAGAGGCCCAGATCGATCGGGTGGTCGAGACGATCCGAAAGGTGTTGGCGGCGGTGGAGTGAAAGGCGTCCGCGCCGTCGTCCGCCTGCGGCGGCCCCCTCAGTCGCTACGCGACAGCTCCCCCAGAGGGGGAGCATCTGCTCGGACTAGATCCTCCCCCTCTGGGGGAGGTGGCCCAGAGGGCCGGAGGGGGTCCGCGAAGCGGTGCTAGGCCTTCAGCCGCAGCACGTTGTCCACGACCCGTTCGGCCACCGGCAGCGGCGTGTCCACCGCCTGGCGCTGCACCAGGCAGCCGTACCAGCCCAGGCCCTTGTAGGTCTCGTAGCCCGGGGTCAGGGCGTAGCCGATCGTGCGGTCGCCCTCGGCGTAGCTGCCCATCGGGCCGTGCGAGGTGTCGAGCTTGAAGCTTTCGGTCAGCACGCCCTGCCCGTCCGAGGCGGCCAGCACCCGGTGGTTCTGATCGAGCAGCATGACCCGCGAGCGCGAGCGCTCCTCGTCGGTCATGCGCACGCCGTCGACGATGGCCTGGGCCTGCGGCCGCCAGTCGAAGTGCACGCCCAGCACGCCGATCACCTTGCCCCGCGCCTGGCCGCCCTCGCGGATGGCCGTGGCGTAGGTGGCGACCGGAGCATCCTCGAGCAGTCGCTGGCGGGCGATGTCGGCGACGGCGAAGTCGTCGCCGCTCTTGGTGCGCATGGCCTCCTGGAACCAGGCGGCGTTGGCGACCGAGGCGCCCTGCACGCCCCGGTACTTGTCGGGGCGGCCGCTGGCGATCACCCGCCCGGCCGCGTCGCAGATCCACAGGTCCAGATAGACGGTATAGGCGTCGAGAATGACGCGCAGGCGCTGGCTGGCGTAGTCGGCGGCCTCGCGCGACGGGGCCACGGCGCAGTCGACAACAGCGCTGTCGGTGGCCCACCAGCGCACGTCGCAGGTGCGCTCATAGAGGTTGCGGTCGATGATCTCGATGGCGTTCAGGGCCAGGTCCGCCAGGCGCTGGCCGCGCAGGTGCGACAGGATCGCCCCGCCGATCGCCGTCAGTTCGTCGAGGTCGGCGCGCACCTGGCTTTCCAGGGCCCCGGCCACCTCGTCGATCTGGGTCGAGATCTTCTTGAACTCCTCGGCGACGATGGCGAAGCCCTTGCCGGCCTCGCCCGCGCGGGCGGCGACGATCAGGGCGTTGATGGCCAGCATCTTGGCGGCGCGGTTGACGGTCGAGATCTCGCCGATCTTCTGGCCGGCGACGATGCTCAGCCGCTCGGACAGGTCGAGGATGCGCTCCGGGCGGAGGGTGGACTCTTCGGCGGACATGGATGCTCCCCCCCGGGAACGCGAATCGAAAGCTCCGGTAAGGTTGACACCAGCGTCAGGTTTCTACCGCCCATTTCGGAAGGAAACTTCGCGTGGCGGGAGAAGAGGCGAATGAGCGCCCCGCGTCAGCACAGTTTTCGAGCAGAGATTGCTCAAGCAATCTACATAACGTCGTTATCAATCAACCAAACGTCACAAGACGCTTGGCGGGCGCGCCTTATGACACCGGTGGACATTTTTCGGCGAGACAGGCAGGGTCGGCTCGCCAGGACGAGACGCGATCGACGCTCGCCGGCCTCCGGGGAGAGACAGACCGCCATGACCATCCGCCCCATCCTCCCGCGCCTGCTCGCCGGCGCCGCGGCGCTCGCCCTGCTCGGCGGCGCGACCGCGGCCATGAGCCAGACCCTCGCCTTCCCCGGCGCCGAGGGCGCGGGCCGGCTGTCGCAGGGCGGCCGCGGCGGGGCGGTGATCAAGGTGACCAACCTGGACGACTCCGGCCCCGGCTCGCTGCGCGCCGCCGTCGAGGCCAAGGGTCCGCGCACGGTGGTGTTCGAGGTGGCCGGCACGATCCAGCTGAAGTCGGACCTGAAGATCAGCCAGCCGCGCATCACCATCGCCGGCCAGACCGCACCCGGCGGCGGGATCACCCTGCGCGACCACACCCTGGTGGTCTCGGCCGACGACGTCGTCATCCGCTTCATCCGCTCGCGCCTGGGCGACGAGAGCAAGACCGAGAGCGACGCAATCTGGATCAACAACGGCCGACGGATCATTCTCGACCACGTCTCGGCCAGCTGGTCGGTGGACGAGACCCTATCGGCCTCGGCCCGCTATGGCGAGGAGGGCCAGGGCTTCTTCGACCTGACGGTGCAGTGGTCGATCATCGCCGAGTCCATGGCCCACTCGCTGCACGCCAAGGGCGACCACGGCTATGGCAGCCTGATCCGCGGCGGCAAGGGCTCGAAGATCAGCTTCCACCACAACCTGTGGGCCAGCCACATGGCCCGCATGCCCAGGCCCGGCAACTACGACGGCCCGGAGAAGGACCCGGTCGGCGCGCTCTTCGATTTCCGGTCGAACGTCTTCTACAACTGGGGCAAGGGCTATGCCGGCTACGACGCCGACAAGGCGGCGCTGGCGGCCTACAACTTCGTCGACAACGCCTATGTCCCTGGTCCGAGCAGCGGCAAGCCGGTGGCGTTCCAGGAGAGCAACACCCTCGCCCGGGCCTATTTCGCCGGCAACAGCATGGCCGGCGCGGTTCCGGCCGATCCCTGGAGTCTGGTGACCTTCACCATCCCCGAGCCCGCCGGCTATCG
Source organism: Caulobacter sp. GW821-FHT09B11 (assembly GCF_059418205.1). Taxonomy (NCBI): domain Bacteria; kingdom Pseudomonadati; phylum Pseudomonadota; class Alphaproteobacteria; order Caulobacterales; family Caulobacteraceae; genus Caulobacter; species Caulobacter sp. GW821-FHT09B11. Next base: position 21,196 of record NZ_JBWKPK010000011.1, read on the forward strand.
CCAGGCCGCGCCGATCGAGGTCGCGCCCGTCACGCCCGAACCGGCCGACAAGGCCTATGAGCGCGTGCTGGCCGACGCCGGGGCCTCGGTGTTCCGCGACAGCGTCGACGCCCGCGTCGTGGCCGGCGTGCGCGACCGCACCGGCGCGGTGATCAACAGCCAGAACGACGTGGGCGGCTGGCCCGCCCTGCCCGCCGGCAAGCCCGCGCCCGACAGCGATGGCGACGGCATGCCCGACGCCTGGGAAAAGGCCCATGGCCTCGACCCGAAGAAGGCCGCCGACGGCCCGGCCCTGGCCAAGGACGGCTCGGGCTACACCAACCTCGAACTCTATCTCGCCGACGCCGCCCGCCGGCGCGGCTGAGGCTGGAGACCGGCCCCAGAACGCCGAAAGCCGGCGACCGCGAGGTCGCCGGCTTTCATAACGCCGTATCGGCGCGCCCTGGGGAGGCGCGCCGTCCGGATCAGTAACGCAGACGCGCCGTGATGAAGTAGTCGCGGCCGATGACGTCGTAGACGGCCGGGTAGCCGCTGTTCGACGGCGAGGCGTTGCCGCCCAGGATCGGGTAGGATTCCTGGGTCAGGTTCTTCACGCCGGCGGTGAAGGCCAGGTTGTCGGTGACGTCCCAGTCGGCCGACAGGTCGAAGTAGTTCTTCGCACCGATACGCTCGACCGTGTAGCGGGTGGCCGGGGCGTCGTCGATGACGTCGTCCAGGTGGTTCCACACCAGGTTCACGCCGAACTGCTTGAACTTCCAGTTGGCGGCCGTGCTGATCTTGTGGCGCGGCAGAGGGTTGACGCTGGCGCCCGAGCAGCGGGTGCCGAACTTGTCGGCGCACTTGATCGGAGCCGAGATGTCGTCCGGGATGATCGTGTACTCCCAGGTGTTGGTGTACAGCGAGCGCACCGCCAGCGAACCCCAGTCCGGCAGGCCGATGTCTTCCAGTTGCGTGCGCCAGGTGACGCCCAGGTCGATGCCCTCGACGTTACGCGCGGCGACGTTCTGGTTGATCGACGAGACGAAGTCGATGCTGCCGTTCGACAGGCGGTTGATGGCCTGGCAGTAGGGCGAGTTCGGGTTGCCGTTGACGATCGTGCCGTAGCAGACGGCCATCAGGTTGGCCGTGCCGCCGCCGAAGGTGTCGATGGCGTCCTTCAGCTCGATCTTGAAGTAGTCGACGGTGACCGAGAAGCCCGGCAGCCAGTGCGGGGTGTAGACCAGGCCAGCGGTCGTGGTGACGCCCTTTTCCGGCTTCAGGTTCGGGTTGCCGCCCGACAGGGTCTGGGTCTGCTGGTTGGCGTTGATGTTGCCGACCAGAGCCGCCGCGACGCCCGAGTTGATACAGGCCTGACGGACCTGGGCGTTCGGGTTGGCGCGCGCCGAGCAGGGGTCGGTCGAGGTCGGGAAGCCGTTGCTCTGCGGCGAGTACAGTTCGCCGATCGACGGAGCGCGGATCGCCTTGTTGTACGACACGCGAAGCATCAGGTCGTCGATGGGCTTCCAGGTGCCGGCCACCTTGTAGGTGCTGACCGGATCCGGCTGGGTGGTGTAGTCCGACACGCGGCCGGCCAGTTCCAGGTCCAGCGACTTGACGAACGGCAGGTCCTTCAGGATCGGCACGGCCAGTTCGGCGTAGGCTTCGTAGACGTCGAAGCGACCCGAGACGGGCGGGCTGGCGTTGAAGCCGGTCAGGTTGCCGACGGCCAGGTCCTGGCTGGGGTTGAAGGCGAAGTCTTCGGCGCGGTACTCGCCGCCGACGGCGAAGCCGATCGGGCCGGCGGGCAGCGAGAAGAAGTTGCTGGTGTCGCCGTTGAAGATCAGGCCGGCGTACAGCTGCTCGTAGTCCTGCGACGAGTTGATCCGCGTCTTGATGAAGTTCGCCGCGGCGGCCGAAATGTTGCCCTGGCCGAACAGGTTGATCGGCACGCAGCCGTTCGAGGTGTCGGCGCAGCCGGTGCCGGTCGCGTTGAGCAGCAGGGCCTGCTGGATGCGGGCCAGGCTGGTGTCGCCCAGCAGCGAGTTGCTGCCGTGGGTGTTGCCGTACTGGAAGTAGGTGTCGAAGCCGCCGTTGATGGCTTCGATCTCGCCCTTCAGGCCCAGTTGGATCTGGAAGCCGGTGAAGTTGTACTTCGAGACGCGCGGGCCGACTTCGCTGAGGCGGCGGTTGAAGACGCCGGTGACGGTGTCGTAGATGCCGTCGCCGTCGCTATCCACGTCGGTGAAGGTGCCGGCGGTCCACGAGGCGCTCGACGGGATCGTGTAGGCGGTGCTCGAACCCAGGCTGTTCAGGGCGGTCTTGGCGGCCGCGGTCAGGAACGGGTTGTTGTCCAGGGTGAAGCGGAAGGTCCGGCTGCCGATCGGCGTCGGGGCCAGCTGGGTGGTCACCTGGCTGTTGACGAAGTTGCCCTTGGCGTAGGCGGTCAGGCCCGGCTTCACCTCGTAGCTGGCGATCGAGGTCAGCGAGTAGCGTTCCTGCGGGGTCTGGACGTAGTTGACCGGCGCGAAGTTGTAGGTGTCGGTCGCCGCGTTGTAGAGGCGCACGTTGCCGTCGGTCAGGAACAGGGCGGTGTTCGCCGAGCTGTTGGCGGTGCCCGGCAGGGTCACGAAGCGACCCGACACGAAGGCGCCGACCTGGCCCGGCTCGTTCGAACCCGAACCGCTGGGCACCAGGCCCGTGCGGGCGGCGTTGTCGCCCCAGGCGGTGCTCAGCATGCCGCCGCGCTCGCCCTGGGTCAGGGCTTCACGCTTGTTGTAGCCCAGGCTCAGGACGACGTTGCCCTTCTTGTCGCCGCCGAAGTTGGCGCCGAAGGTCATCGAGCTGGAATAGATCGGGGCTTCGCCGTCGTCGGTGACCTGATAGCCAGCCGAGAACTCCATGCCCTCGAAGTCTTCCTTCAGGATGAAGTTGACGACGCCGGCGATGGCGTCCGAGCCGTAAACGGCCGAACCGCCGCCCGACAGCACTTCGATGCGCTTGATCAGCGCCGGCGGGATCAGGTTGATGTCGACCGCGCCGGCCGAGGTGGTCGGGGTCTGACGCTTGCCGTCGACCAGAACCAGGGTGCGGTTCGAACCGAGGCCGCGCAGGCTGACCGAGGCCGTGCCGTTGCTGCCGTTGTTCACCGTCGAGGTGATGCCGGGGACGGCCTGCGGCAGGGTGTTGATCAGGTTTTCGGTGTTCACCACGCCCGACTGCTGCAGTTCCTTTTCGCCGACGGCGGCGACGGGGCTGCTGGAGGTCAGGTCAGGACGCGCGATGCGCGAACCGGTGACGACGATTTCCTCGACCGCGGCAGGCTCTTCCTGCGCAAAAGCCGGCGAGGCCACCACGGCCGGCGCGATCACGCCGCAGAGAAGGGTGGACGCAAGCAAACGCTTACGCATGGACAAGGCGTGCAACATCAGACCTCCAAAACATATTTTCGCGCTGCCCAGCGTTCCCCCGTGCGGCGCGTAAGTGCCCCCCCGCGTCAGGTTCGATGCGGGTCCGCGCCATGAACGGCGTTTGCCGAACCAGGGTCAATCTTGCCTCGCATCAGCAGGTTACATTTGGCTCACACTGTAACAAAAGAGACGCAGTCTGCCCTAAAGACGCCACATATGACGCCAGCTTCGCCCATAAAGGTGGAAAAGATCCCAGGGATCGGGATTTCAGTGAAATGAAGCTTATCGATAAGCGGTAAGCGGCGCTCTGAAGACCGCCTGATGGTTATCGGCAAATTCTTGCAGCTTAGCCGACGGTTCGCAGATCGAATTTTGCGACGTCGACGATATACAAAACCTCGGAACCTTGACTAGACGACACGGCCCGGGCGTCGCAATAACATTGCTATGTAGTAATGATCAGAAACGCCCAGGAACGCTGCAGCCCCGTCGGCGAGGCGCCGGCGCCTGCTTATTCGGCGCCCATACACCTCGACAGGCGTGGGACGATTGAACCGGCGAACGGCGATCTGTTAGCTAGAACCCGTCGCCGCTTCTGGCGCGACGGGGGAGATTCGCCGTGCACGACGCCGCCCGATGACGGTCGCCAGACCCGCCCTGCGCATCCGCGCGGACCTGGACCCGGCGCCGTTCGCCGAAATCTTCGCTCGCGACGGCGTGGTGCAGATTCCCGTCTTTCTTGAACCCGCCGACGCCGACGCCGCCGCGACCCTGCTGGACGGCGTCTCGTCCTGGGCGATCGTCGCGCCCGACGACAAGAACGAAACGCTGGTCATCAACAACGAGGCCATCCGCCGGTTCGGCGACGCGGCCGTGCGCCAGTTCCTGCAAGGGGCCATCAAGCGCGCCTCGCGGGGCTTCTCGTTCATCCACCTGTCCTACCCGCTGCAGGACGAATACGCCCGCGACCCCGCCCCGCCCGTCCACCGGCTGACCGAACTGGTGCAGAGCCAGGCGTTTCTCGACTTCGGCGCCGCCGTGATCGGGCTCGACAAGGTGGCCGGCGTCAGGGCACAGGCCTCGAACTATCGCCCCGGCGACTTCCTGACCCTGCACGACGACAAGCACGGGCGCGACACGCGCCTGGCCGCCTTCACCCTGGGCTTCACGCGCGGCTGGCGGCCGGACTGGGGCGGCCAACTGCTGTTCCACGACACCGACGGCCAGATCGAGCGCGGCTTCCTGCCCGGCTTCAACGTGCTGACCCTGTTCAAGGTGCCGCGCGCCCACTCGGTGGCGCCGGTCGCCGCCTACGCCGCCGCCAAGCGCCTGTCGGTCACCGGCTGGCTGATCGACGACCCTCAAGGAGCGCAGCAATGACCCGCATCCGTTTCGGCCGCGCGGCCGTCGCCTCCGGCCTCGCCGCCGTCGTCGCGGTCGCCGCCGCCCAGGCCGCGGCGCCGATCGCCCGCGACGTCGCGCCGGCGCTGAAGGCCCTGCTCGACTGCCGAGGCATCGCCGACGGCGACAAGCGCCTGGCCTGCTACGACGCCGCCGTCGACTCCATCACCGCCGCCGAGAAGAAGGGCGACGTGATCATCGTCGACCGCCAGCAGGCCCAGGCCGCGCGCCGCCAGGCCTTCGGCCTGGATCTTTCGGCTCTGTCGATCTTCGATCGCGGCGAGGAGAAGGAAGAGGTCGATCGCATCCTCGGCGAGGTGACCCGCGCCTCGCGCGCGCCGGACGGACGCTGGGTGCTGACCCTGGCCGACGGCGCCGTCTGGCGCCAGGCCGACGACCGCGAACTGTCCAGCCCGCCCAAGCCGGGCTCCAAGGTCGAGATCCGCAAGGCCGCGGCGGGCAGCTACCTGATGAACATCGACGGCCAGCGCGCCATCCGGGCCCGACGGGCCCTCGCGCAATAGGATTGGGAGGCGACCATGATGAAGTACCTCGACACCGTTCGCGAGCTGCTGATCGTCTATGTCGTGCTGTTGCTGGCGGCGGCCGGCGCCTACGCCTTCTTCGAGGGCAAGTCCTATGTCGACGGCGTCTGGTGGGCGTGCGTCACGGCCACCACGGTCGGCTACGGCGACATGTATCCCGCCACGACCGGCGGCCGGCTGACCGCCGTCGCGCTGATGCACGTGACCCTGCTGCTGATCCTGCCGCTGCTGATCGGCAACATCTGCTCGCGCTGCATCAAGGACGCCAACGAGTTCAGCCACATCGAGCAGGAAGAGCTGAAGGCGACGCTGGCCCGGCTGGAGGCCAGGCTGAACGAGAAGACCTAACCGGCCTCGAGGCAGGCCGAGCGCAGCCTGGCCAAGGCCTTGGGCGTATCCTTGCGCAGGCCGGCGCGCAGCAGGGCCTTGGGGATGACCCAGTCCACGGCCAGGCGGTTCTCGTAGAACACCCGCGTGCCCGCGCCGCCGGCCAGGGGCTGCAGCCGCCATTCGCCCTCCTCCGCTTTCAGGTCGCCCTCGACCAGCCGGAAACGAATGCGCCGCCGCCCTTCGTAGTCCGAGCGGAACACGATGCGCATGCGGGGAAAGAACAGGCTCTTGCGGGTGACGTGCTCGCGGACGTCCCAGCCGCGTTTCTGGTCGCCTGACAGCACCGCGCAGCGTTCGAGATTGGTGATCATCCGCGCCGCGCTGGCGCAGTCGGTCAGCACGGCCCAGACGTGGTCGGGCGGGGCGGCGATGTCGATCACCCCGCGCACCTGGCCGCCGGTCGCCCCGGCCGGATCGGGCGAGACCTCGGCATGGGCCTCGCCGCGCGCCAGGCTGGCCCGCGCCTCCGGCGACAGCTCGAAGGCGCCGGCCGGCGCGGCGGCGGCCCAAGCCAAAGACGAGCCCAGCATCAGGAGCGATATCGTCCGCAACGGCGTCTCCAGGTTCGTCCCCGAAGACAGCTACGTATCCGCCAGGCGATCAGATGCGGCTCATCCCGTCCGCTTCATGCCCAGGATCTGGACCGGCGCCTTCAGCATCTCGTCCTTCATCGCCTCGGTGTAGGCCGGACCGCCCGTGGGCATGGCCAGGATCTTCTTCACGATCGGCAGGCCCTCGACCACGGTTCCGAAGGCGGCGAAGCCGAGGTTGTCGCCTTTCGCGCCCGGATGGGCGTCGAGATAGGGCATGGCGCTGGCGCAGATGAAGAAGTCGCAGGTGGCCGTGCCCGGCGCGTTGCGGGCCAGCGAGATCGTGCCCGGCTTGTGGCGCAGGCCGGTCTGGGTGGTGCTCTCGTGGGCGATGGGGGCGAAGCGCCGAGCGCGCTGCGGCGGCGCGCCCTGGATCGAGCCCGCGCCCTTCACGCCCTTGGTCCGCGAGGCCCGGTAGAAGGTCCCGCCGTCGTACTTCTTGGCGTCGACATAGCGCAGGAAGTTGGCCGCCGTGATCGGGGCTTTCTTGTCCTCCAGCTCGACCACGATCAGCCCGGCGCTGGTCTGGATCGCCACCTTGGGCTTGCCGGCGGCGAGGGCCAAGCCCCGCGTGGCGACCACCAGGCCGGCGGCGCCGATCAGGGTGCGGCGGGCGATGTCGGTCATGGGCTGGGCCTCTCCTGCGTTCGGGGATGCTTAGCGCGCGGGATCGCGCGACGGAAGGCTCAGGCCTTGCCCCAGCCGCCGCCGCCCGGCGTCTCGATGACCACGCGGTCGCCCGCCGCGACCTGGGCCTCGTCGGTGGCCGCCAAGGGCTGGACCGTCCCGTCCGCCCGCTCGATCCGCGCCAGGCCCAGCGCCCCGCTCGCCCCGCCATGCAGGCCGAACGGCGGCACGCGGCGGCGGTTGGACAGTAGGGTGACGATCATCGGTTCGCGGAAGCCGATGGTGCGAACCACCCCGTCTCCGCCCCGATGCTCGCCGGCCCCGCCCGAGCCCCTGCGGATCGAGAAGGCCTCGACCCGCACCGGATAGCGGGTCTCCAGCACCTCGGGATCGGTCAGGCGGCTGTTGGTCATGTGGGTCTGGACCGCGTCGGCGCCGTCGAAGTTCGGCCCGGCCCCGGCCCCGCCGCAGATGGTTTCGTAATACTGCCGCCGCTCGTCGCCGAAGGTGAAGTTGTTCATCGTGCCCTGCGCCGCCGCCATGACGCCCAGCGCGCCGTAGAGGGCGTCGACCACCACCTGGCTGGTCTCGACGTTTCCGGCCACCACCGCCGCCGGATAGCGCGGCTTCAGCATCGAGCCTTCGGGAATGACCAGCTCGACCGGCCGCAGGCAGCCGTCGTTCATCGGGATCTCGTCGTCCACCAGCGTGCGGAAGACATACAGAGCAGCCGCCCGGCAGATCGAGGCCGGGGCGTTGAAGTTGGTCGGCACCTGATCGCTGGTGCCGGTGAAATCCACGCGGGCGGTGCGCGCGGCCTGGTCCACCGTGATCGCCACCTTCACCACGCTGCCGTCGTCGAGCTCGTAGGCGAAGTCGCCGTCCGACAGCCGGGCCAGCACCCGGCGCACGGCCTCCTCGGCGTTGTCCTGCACGTGGGCCATGTAGGCTTCGACCACGTCCTGGCCGAACTCGGCGACGAGGCCGGTCAGGCTCTCGGCGCCGCGCGCGCAGGCGGCGACCTGGGCCTTGAGGTCGCCGATGTTCTGGTCGGGATTGCGCGCCGGCCACCTGCCCGAGGCCAGCAGCGCGCGGGTCTCGACCTCCAGGAACCGCCCGCCCTCGACCAGCAGGAAGTTCTCGATGAGGACGCCCTCCTCCTCGACCGTCCGGCTGCCCGGCGGCATGGAGCCGGGGGTGATCCCGCCGATGTCGCCCTGGTGGCCCCGCGCGGCGACGTAGAAGAGCAAGGCCTGGTTCGCGTCGAACACCGGCATGACCACGGTCACGTCCGGCAGGTGGGTGCCGCCGGCATAGGGGGCATTGAGCATGTAGACGTCGCCGGGCACCATGCCACGGCCGTCATGGCTGCGCCCATCGCGGATCGCCCGCACGCTGTCGCCCATCGAGCCCAGGTGCACCGGCATGTGCGGGGCGTTGGCGATCAGGTCGCCATCGCGGTCGAACAGGGCGCAGGAAAAGTCGAGCCGCTCCTTGATGTTGACCGAATAGGCGGTGTTCTGCAGCGCGAAGCCCATCTCCTCGGCCACGGCCATGAAGAGGTTGTTGAACACCTCCAGCATAACAGGATCAGCTTCCGTGCCGGCCGCGCGACGCGGCGCGAGGGCCTCTACGCGGTCGAGGATCAGGTTGTGGTGCGCGTCGACGCGGGCGCGCCAGCCGGGCTCGACCACGGTGGTGCCGGTGGCCTCGCGGATGATCGCCGGCCCTGCGACCTCGGCGTCGACCGCCAGGCCAGCGCGGTCGAGCACCGGGGTGTCGTAGGCTTGTCCGGCCAGGCGCGCGGGCACGGTGGCCAGCACCCCGCCCTGCCCGCCTTCGCCGGCGCCGAGGTCGGGCGCGGCGCCGGCGTCGGCATGGCCAATCGCCTCGACGCTGAGGGTCTCGACCACCAGCGGCGTCGCCGGCGAGACGAAGCCGAAACGGCGCTGGTGCAGGGTCTCGAAGGCGGCCTTCACGCCCGCCGCATCGGTGAGCGGCACGCGCAGAGGCGTATCCGTGCCGGCGTACTTCACCAGCAGGGCCGCCTCGGTCTCGACCGTCACCAGCGGCGCGTCCTGGGCGCGCAGGGCGGCTTCCGCCTCGGCGGCCAGGGCGGCGGCGCGGGCCGGCAGGGTGGCGGCGGCCTCGTCGAGGCCCTGCTCGACCGTGGTCTCGCGCAGCAGGCGCAGATCGGCCAAGCCCATGCCGTAGGCGCTGAGCACGCCTGCGAACGGATGGATCATCACCGTCTTCATGCCGAGCGCATCGGCCACCAGGCAGGCGTGCTGGCCGCCCGCGCCGCCGAAGCAGGCGAGGACGTAGCGGGTGACGTCGTAGCCGCGCTGGATCGAGATCTGGCGCACGGCTTTCGCCATGTTCTCGACGGCGATCGTCAGGAAGCCTTCGGCGATCTCGGCCGGGCTCATGGCGCGCCCCGTGGCGGCGGCGATCTCGGCGGCCAGGGCCTCGAAGCGCTCCACCACCACGTCGCGGTCCAGCGGCTGGTCGGCGTTCGGCCCAAAGACGTGCGGGAAGAACTCGGGTTGCAGCTTGCCCAGCATGACGTTGCAGTCGGTCACCGTCAGCGGTCCGCCGCGCCGATAGCAGGCCGGACCGGGATTGGCGCCGGCCGAGGCTGGTCCCACCCGCAGCCGCGCGCCGTCGAAGCTGCAGATCGAACCGCCGCCGGCCGCCACGGTGTGGATGTTCATCATGGGGGCGCGCATCCGCACCCCGGCCACCACCGTCTCGTAGGCCCGCTCGTACTCGCCGGCATAGTGGCAGACGTCGGTCGAGGTGCCGCCCATGTCGAAGCCGATGACGCGGGTGAACCCCGCCTCGGCCGCCGTCTTGGCCATGCCCACCACGCCGCCGGCCGGACCGGACAGGATAGCGTCCTTGCCCCGGAAGGCGCGAGCGTCGGTCAGGCCGCCGTTCGACTGCATGAAGAAGAGGCGCGTCTCCGTCCCCAGCCGCGAGGCCACCTGGTCGACGTATCGGCGCAGGATCGGCGACAGATAGGCGTCGACCACCGCCGTGTCGCCCCGCCCGACCAGCTTCATCAGCGGGCTGACCTCGTGGCTGGCCGAGACCTGGGTGAAGCCGATCTCGCGGGCGATGGCGGCGACGCGCGCCTCGTGGTCGGTGAAGCGGAAGCCGTGCAGCAGCACGATGGCCACGGCGCGGAAACCGGCGTCGTAGGCGGCCTGCAAGCCCTCGCGGGCGGCGGCCTCATTCAGCGGCCGCACCACCTCGCCATCGACGCCGATGCGCTCGTCGATCTCGACGACACGGGTGTAGAGGGCCTCGGGCTTTATGATGTTGCGGTCGAACAGCTTGGGCCGGGCCTGCTGGCCGATGCGCAGGGCGTCGGCGTGGCCCTGGGTGATCGCCAGCAGCGTCGGCTCGCCCTTGCGTTCGAGCAGGGCGTTGGTGGCCACCGTGGTGCCCATTTTCACCGCCTCGACCGTCCCGCCGCCACCTTGCTCCAGCAAGGCGCGGACCCCGGCCACGGCGGCGTCTTCGTATTGCTCGGGGTTTTCCGACAGCAGCTTGTGGGTGACCAGCCGCCCGTCCGGCCGGCGGGCGACGATGTCGGTGAAGGTGCCGCCGCGATCGATCCAGAATTCCCAACCGGTCGCGCGCGGGTCTTCGAGGGTCATGGGGCGGGAGACTCCGGAACGTTCGTCCCGTGCATAGCTCCCGCCCCTCCTCACGTCATTACTTGAAGACGCCCAGCAGGGTCGCGACGCCCCAGAGGCCCAGACCGAGGAAGATCAGCGCCGCGCCGATGCGCACGTACTTCAGCGGCACGATCCTGGTCGCCGCCTCGCCCAGATAAACGGCCGGCACGTTGGCCAGCATCATGCCCAGCGTGGTGCCGGCGGCCACCAGCGGCACGTTGTGGAACTGGGCGCCCAGGGCGACCGTGGCGATCTGGGTCTTGTCGCCCATCTCGACCAGGAAGAAGGCCACGGCCGTGGTCAGAAAGACCCCGTAGCGGCCCACCGCGCCGCCGTCCTCGTCGTCGGCCTTGTCGGGGATCAGCGCCCAGGCGGCCATGGCGATGAACGACAGGGCGATCACCCACTGGAACCAGGCGCCTTGCAGATATTGCGCGACCAGCGAACCGGCGAGAGCCGCCAGCGCGTGGTTCAGCAGGGTGGCGACTAGGATGCCGAGGATGATCGGGATCGGCTTCTTGAAGCGCGTGGCCAGGATGATGGCCAGCAGCTGGGTCTTGTCGCCGATTTCGGCCACGGCCACGACCAGGGTCGAGACGAGGAGGGATTCCATGGATCAGATACCGTTGCGGGGCCGAGCGCAGACAAGACGACAGCGACCGTTTCCCCGCCCAGCCCGGACGGGAAACGACGCCGTTGGTCTCGCCAAGAAAGCTGTCGGTGCTTCCTTCACCCGCGCCATGCTCCGGAGAGCAAGTATGTTGACGGCGGGCCCCGCTGATAGGCGCGGGCGGCTACTCCCCAAAGGGTTAGGGGCGTTTAGCCGGGCTGGCCGGCCGGATCAAGCAGAGAGCCATTCGCAAGTGGCGGCGTGGTCGGCTGGCGGAGGGTCCGGTGAACCCGCCGCCCCTCCCCCCACTCCCGTCATTCCCGCCCTTGTGGCGGGAAACCCTCTGTCAGCTGCAAGGGCGGATGGGGCGACGCGCAGAGCGCGTCGCTTGCGCCTCACGTGCAAGCGGAACCAGAGGTTCCCGCCACAAGGGCGGGAATGACGGGAGGAAGAGGAAAAGTGGTCCTAAACCGCCGCCGGCGCTTCGAACCGCAGCAGCTGAATCGACACCCGCACCTTGCCGCCGACGAAGCTGCCGCCGGCCGCGGTGAGCACCACCGGCGTGTCGGCGTAATAGGCGCTAGGCCCCACCACGCCGATGTTGCCGGCGTTCAGAGCCACGCCCAGCGAACTGCCGAACTTGCCGGTCTCGCCGGCGACGCCGCAGCTGTAGGAGATCGCGCCAGTAACAGCCGCACTGGTGCGGGTGGAAACGCCCAGCACGATCGAGCGGGCCGGGATCACGGCGGCCGTGGCCACCGAGGCGCCGCTGAGGGTCGCCTCGACCTCGCGGATCTCGACGCGAACCTCGGCGCCGAACGGCGAGCGGGCGGCGGTCAGGCCCTGGAAGGTCGAGGACAGCGCAACCCAGGCCGAGCCGGTGAACACGGCCATCTGGCCCTCGTCGGCGATCCAGGCGGTGAAGCCGGCGGCCGGCGCGATGGCCTCCCAGGCCCCGGCCTCGAAGCGCATCAGCCTGCCGACGGGAGCCGGCGCCCAGTCGGCGCCGGTGGCCGTGGCGGGGCGGATCCACATCGCCCCATCGGCGGGCGCGGCTGGCTGGGCCGCGATCGTGCGGCTGACGACGCAGGGCTGGACCAGGCCGTCCAGCCGGGCGAGGCCCTCGTTGACGGTGACGTGCTTCTGGGCTTGCCCCGCGGCCACATAGGGCAGCGAAAGACGGGGCGTGGCGGCGTCGGACATAGGGCGCTCCTGGCGGGTTTCGAACCCGCCTAGGATCGCCCGGCCGGAGTCGCCGGGGACGAAGCCGCCTTCATCCCCGGCGCGATCCCCGTCCTACTCGGCGGCGAAAGCCAGGCGATTACCGGCCGTCAGCGCGGTCTTGGCCGCCAGTTCGGCCTTGGCGTCCTCATATTCCTCCGCCAGCTTGGCGATGCGTTCGGCCACCGGCAGCACTTCCTTGATGGCGCCGATGCCCTGGCCCGAGCCCCAGATATCGCGCCAGGCCTTGGCGTCCTGGTTGCCGCCCGAGCCGAAGCTCATCTTCGACGGATCGCTTTCCGGCAGGTTGTCGGGGTCCAGGCCCGCGGCGACGATCGACTGGCGCAGATAGTTGCCGTGCACGCCGGTGAAGAGGTTCGAATAGACGATGTCGCTGGCGTTGGCCTCGGTGATCGTCTGCTTGTAGGCCTCGGGCGCATTGGCCTCTTCGGTCGCGATGAAGGCCGAGCCGATATAGGCCAGGTCCGCGCCCATGGCCTGGGCCGCCAGCACCGAGCGGCCGCTGGCGATGGCGCCCGACAGGGCCACCGGGCCGTCAAACCAGGTGCGGATCTCCTGCACCAGGGCGAAGGGCGAGATGGCGCCCGCGTGGCCGCCGGCCCCGGCCGCCACCGGAATCAGACCGTCGGCCCCCTTCTCGATGGCCTTGCGGGCGAAGCGGTCGTTGATGACGTCGTGCAGGGTGATGCCGCCGTACGAGTGGATCGCCTGGTTCAGGTCCTCGCGCGCGCCCAGCGAGGTGATCACCACCGGCACCTTGTATTTCACGCACAGCTCGATGTCCTGCTCGAGCCGGTTGTTGGTCTTGTGGACGATCTGGTTGACCGCGAACGGGGCCGACGGCAGGTCCGGATTGGCCTTGTCCCAGGCGGCCAGTTCCTCGGTGATGCGGGCCAGCCACTCGTCCAGCTGCGACAGCGGGCGGGCGTTCAGCGACGGGAACGAACCGACGATGCCGGCCTTGCACTCGGCGATCACGAGATCCGGATTGCTGATGATGAACAGCGGCGAGGCGATCACCGGCAGGCGCAGACGGTCACGCAGAATGGGCGGCAGAGCCATGGGACGGGGGTCTCCTCGTTCCGCGACGTCACGCGCCGCGCATGTTAACAGCGTTAGCTTAAACGCTCGTTCATGCCCCTTGCAAGCGCTTGACCTCCGTCACGGCAGGCGCGCAACTGGACGTCAAAACCAGAAATTGCCGCACCGCAGGAGAAACCCGTCGTGAGCGAGGCCCCCGCTCTTTTGGCCGCCGACTTCGGTCCGCCCGACGAGAATCTGGCGCAAGCCAGGTGGCTGAAGCTGGTCGAGAAGACCCTGAAGGGGGCCGATTTCGACGAGACCCTGACACGCGCCACGCCCGACGGGATCACCATCCGCCCGCTCTACACCGCCGAAGACGCGGTGACCGTCGCTCGCGACCTGCGCCCGCGCGACGTCGATCGCCCGTGGGACCTGCGCACCCGCGTCGCCCACCCCGATCCCAGGCACGCGGCTGGCGAGATCCTGAAGGATCTTGAGAACGGCGCGGCCTCGGTGCTGCTGGCGCTGGACCCGAAGGGCGAGGCCGGCGTCGCCGTCGGCTCGCGCGAGGACCTGGCCCGCGTGCTGGACGGCGTGCTGCTGGATCTGGCCCCCGTGTCGCTGGACGCCGGGTTCCTGGGACCCAGGGCCGCCGACTGGCTGGGCGCCCTGGCCAAGGCCGCGCCCAACGCGCCGCTGGCCTTCCACATGGATCCGCTGACCGCCTGGATGCAGGCCGGCGTCAGCCCCGGCCCGATCGAGAGCCACGTCTTCAGCGCCGCCACGGTCGGCGCGCGCCTCGCCGAGACCTACGCTACGGCCAGCCTGTTCCTGGCCACCGGCCGCGCCGTGCACGAAGCCGGCGGCTCCAACGCCGAGGAGCTGGCGGTCATGGCCGCCGCCGCCGTGGCCTACGCCAAGGCCGGGGTCCGCGCGGGCCTCTCCATGGACGAGGCCTGGTCGCGCATCGTGCTGGGCGTCAGCCTGGACGGCGAATACTTCACGGGCGTGGCCAAGGTGCGCGCCGTCCGCACGCTGTGGGCGCAACTGACCAAGGCCTGCGGCGTCGAGGCTCCCGCCCGGATCGAGGCCCGCTCCTCGGGGCGGATGCTGGCCAAGGCCGACGCCTGGACCAACCTGCTGCGCCTCACCGCCGCCGGCTTCGCGGGCGCGGTGGGCGGGGCCGACACGGTGATGCTGGGCAATTTCACCGACGCCGTCGGCCTGCCGACCGCCTTCGCCCGCCGTCAGGCCCGCAACACACAGCTGGTGCTGATGGAAGAAAGCCACCTTGGCCGCGTCGCCGACCCGGCCGGCGGCGCCTGGTATCTCGACACCCTGACCGACCAGCTGGCCCGCGCCGCCTGGGGCGGCTTCCAGGCCATCGAGGCCGACGGCGGCATCGTCAAGGCGCTGGAGAGCGGCCTGATCGCCGACATCGTCGCCGAGACGCGCGAAGGGCAGGAGGCGTCCTTCGCCGACAAGAGCCGCAAGATCCTGGGCGTCACCGCCTTCCCCAACGCCGACGACAAGACGCCCGAGGTCGAGACGCCCGATCCGGCCGCCTTCGCCGTCGATGGTCCCGACCCGCGCCTGCCCGGCCCCGACAGCCGCTGCCCGGCGCTGACGCCCATCCGCTTCGCCGCCGCCTTCGAGGGAGCCTGAGCCATGAGCAAGTTCCCCGACTTCGCCGACGTCGCCTTCGAGACGCCCGAGCCGACGGCCGCGCCGGAGGCCGGGAAGGCCTGGAGCACGCCCGAGGGCGTCGACGTCGCGCCCTCATTCACCGCCGACGATGCGGCGGGGCTGGACTTCACCGACGGCCGCCCCGGCGTCGCGCCCTTCGTGCGCGGCCCCTATCCGACCATGTACGTCACCAACCCGTGGACGATCCGCCAGTACGCCGGCTTCTCCACGGCCGAGGATTCGAACGCCTTCTACCGCCGCAACCTGGCGGCCGGTCAGATGGGCCTCTCGGTCGCCTTCGACCTGGCCACCCACCGCGGCTATGACTCAGACCACGAGCGGGTGAAGGGCGACGTCGGCATGGCGGGCGTGGCCATCGACTCGATCCTCGACATGCGCACGTTGTTCAGCGGCATCCCGCTCGACAAGATGAGCGTGTCGATGACCATGAACGGCGCGGTGCTGCCGATCCTGGCGCTCTACATCGTCGCCGCCGAGGAACAGGGCGTCAGCCCCGACAAGCTGTCGGGCACGATCCAGAACGACATCCTCAAAGAGTTCATGGTGCGGAACACCTACATCTATCCGCCCGCGCCCTCGATGCGGATCATCTCGGACATCTTCGCCTTCACCTCGGCGAACATGCCCAAGTTCAACTCGATCTCGATCAGCGGCTACCACATGCAGGAAGCCGGGGCCTCGGCCGATCTGGAGCTGGCCTACACCCTGGCCGACGGCATCGAATACGCCCGGGCGGGCGTCGCGGCCGGCATGAGCATCGACGCCTTCGCGCCGCGCCTGAGCTTCTTCTGGGCCATCGGCATGAACTACTTCATGGAAGTGGCCAAGATGCGGGCCGCCCGCCTGCTCTGGGCCCGGCTGATGAAGCGCGAGTTCGAGCCGAAGGACGACCGCTCGCTCAGCCTTCGCACCCACAGCCAGACCAGCGGCTGGTCGCTGGCCGCGCAGGACGTGTTCAACAACGTCTCGCGCACCTGCGTGGAGGCCATGGCGGCCGTCAACGGCCAGACCCAGAGCCTGCACACCAACGCCCTGGACGAAGCCCTGGCTCTGCCCACCGATTTTTCGGCCCGCATCGCCCGCAACACCCAGCTGTTCCTGCAGATGGAAAGCGGCACGACCCGCGTCGCCGACCCTTGGGGCGGTTCGTACTACGTCGAGCGCCTGACCCATGACCTGGCGGTCAAGGCCCTGGCCCACATCGAAGAGGTCGAGGCGGCCGGCGGCATGGCCAAGGCCATCGAGCAGGGCATCCCCAAGCTGCGCATCGAGGAAGCCGCCGCCAAGACCCAGGCCCGCATCGACTCCAATCGCCAGAGCGTGGTGGGCGTCAATCGCTACAAGCCCGAGGTCGCCGACGTCATCCCGATGCTGAAGGTCGACAACAGCTCGGTGCGCAACCAGCAGCTCGAAAAGCTGGCCCGGCTGAAGGCAGAGCGCGATCCGGCCGCCACGCAAGGCGCACTGAAGGCGCTGGAGGACGGGGCACGCGGAACCGGCAACCTGCTGGCCCTGGCCGTCGATGCGGCCCGCGCCAAGGCCACGGTCGGCGAGATCAGCGACGCCCTGGAGCGGGTGTTCGGCCGCCACCGGGCCGAGATCAAGTCGATCCAGGGGGTCTACATGAAGGAAGCCGGTTCGGACCCCACCACCGCCCGCGCCAAGGCCATGGTCGAGGCCTTCGCCCAGGCCGACGGTCGCCGCCCGCGCATCCTGGTCGCCAAGATGGGCCAGGACGGCCACGACCGCGGCCAGAAGGTGATCGCCACCGCCTTCGCCGACCTCGGTTTCGACGTCGACATCGGCCCGCTATTTCAAACACCGGCCGAGGCCGCCAGGCAGGCCGTGGAAAACGACGTCCACATCGTCGGCGCCTCGTCGCTGGCGGCCGGGCACCTGACCCTGGCGCCGGAACTGAAGGCCGAACTCGGCAAGCAGGGCCGTGCCGACATCATGATGGTGGTCGGCGGCGTGATCCCGCCGCAGGACTTCCAGGCCCTGCGCGACGCCGGCGCCGCGGCGATCTTCCCGCCCGGCACGGTGATCGCCGAGGCGGTGATCGAGCTGCTCGACAAGCTGAACAAGCAGCTGGGCTACACCCAAGGCGAGGCGGCGTGACGGTCACGGCCGACGACCTGCCGCATCCGTCCGCGTTCACGAGTTTCCATCCCTTCCTGAAGGGGGTGTTCAGCCAGTGGCACGTCACGCCGTTCACGCTGGAGGGCCTGGACTTCGCCACCGCCGAGCAGTGGATGATGTACGGCAAGGCCCGCCTGTTCGGCGACGAGGCGGTCGCCACGGCAATCCTGGCCACGCCGGATCCCTCGGTGCAGAAACGTCTCGGCCAGACCGTCGCCGGCTTCGCGCAGGAGACCTGGGACGCCTGGAAGGTCGATATCGTCCATCGCGGCAGCCTGGCCAAGTTCGGCCAGAACGACGGCGCGCGCCGCCAACTCATGGCCACCGGCGAGGCGATGCTGGTCGAGGCCAATCCCCGCGACTGGAACTGGGGCGTCGGCCTTTCCGCCGACGATCCCGCCTTGCAGCGGCCGGAGGACTGGAAAGGCGAGAACCTGCTGGGCCGGATCCTAACCGAGGTGAGAACGTGCCTGACCGGCTAACCGGCGTCTGCACCGTTTCTCCATCGCGAACGCCGGATAGATTGCATCCAGGCGCCGCCCCATAGGCTTACAGCCATGGGCGGGAGACAGGCATGCGACGGGCGAGCGAGCGGACGACCTTGTCGAGGGTGATCGCGGGCGCGGCGTTCAGCCTGCTGGCGCCATCGATGACGCTGGGCGCGGTGTATGGCCTGTTCGCGCCCGGCGCCGCGCGCAACGGCTCGGAAGCCTTGTCCGCCATCCTGGCCGCGCCGATGTTCGGGCTGCTGCTCGGCTGGCCCTACGTGATCTTCGGACTGGCCGTCTGGGCCATGCTCGACCAGATCGAACGCCACCACCCGTGGGCCGCCGCCCTGGTCGGCCTCGTCGTCGGCGCGGGCGTGGCGCTGTTCTCCTTCCGAAACGGAAGCTTCTTTCAGCTGCCGATCGCCTATCCCCTCTGCATCGGCGTCGGCCTGGTGACGGGCCTGGGGGTGTGGTGGATCGCCTATGGCCGGCAAGCCGCACTCGCCCCCGTGGCCAAGCCTCCGCGCGGCCGGCTCGTGCTCTGAGCGCACGGCGTTACGCGCCGTGACGCCCGTGCTATCGTCCACCCCATGAACGCCCTGGCCCGCGCGCTCGAAACCTCCGAACCGCACCGGTTCACGCTGGAAGACGTCCTGCGCATGCAGGACGCCGGCATCCTCGACGCCGACGCCAGGGTGGAGCTGATCGACGGGGGGCTGGTCGAGATGGCTTCGGAAGGCGCGGAGCACACCCGCGCGAAAATGCAGATCGCCAAGGCGTTTCTCGCGCAGGCGGGGCAGGCGATCGAGGTGATCGTCGACTCGACGCTCCGGCTGTCGGCGACCTACGCACCCGATCCGGATCTCTACGCCTACGACGCTCGCCTGCCGCTGAACACCGTGGATGGCCGCAACGTCGGCCTCGTCATCGAGGTCGCCCAGAGCACGGTGGCCAAGGACCTGTCGGTGAAGGCCGAATTCTACGCCGAGCATGGCGTGCGCGACTATTGGGTGGTGGACGTCAACAGCGCCGAGATCGTCGTGCACCGCACCCTCAACGGCGGCGTCTATCGCGACGTCGTCCGCTATTCGGCGCGCGACACGGTGACTTCACTGGTGCTGCCGCAGCTCAGCCTGTGCCTCGCCGACCTGCCGCCCATCCGCTGAGCGCACGGCATTACGTTCAGCAACGCTCGTGCTATTCTCAAACCCATGAACGCTCCGGGCCGCCCCGCAGAGACCGTCACGCCCTACCGCTTCACGTATGACGACGTGCTGCGGATGGTCGAGGCAGGCATCCTTACGGAAGACGCGCACGTGGAGCTGATCGAGGGGGAACTGATCGCGGTGTCGCCGGAAAGCGTGCCTCACGTCCGCTGCCGGCGGTGGCTGACCCAGTTCTTTATCCGCCGCTTGGCCGAGGGCCAGTGGGAGGTCAATTCAGACGCTCCGGCCCGCCTCGATGACCTGACCGCGCCCGAGCCCGATCTCGCGATCTTCCCGAGCCGCCTGCACGACCGCGACGTGCGCGGCGTCGACATCGTGCTGGCGATCGAGGTTTCGGTTTCCAGTCAGGCCTTCGACCTGGGCCGCAAGGCCGAGCTCTACGCCCAGAGCGGGATCCGCGAATACTGGGTGGTCGATGCGCCCCGCCGCCGGATCGTCGTGCACCGCGAACCGTCGGCGGGCGGCTATCGCGCCGTGCAGGAGATCGGAGCGCGAGGATCGATCGCGCCGGCCGCCTTCCCGCATCTGGAGATCAACGTCACGGACTTGCCGCTCGACGACTGAACGTCAGCGCTTCCCGGCCTTGGCCTTGACCTTCTTGCGCCGTTTCACATCGACGTCGTCGGGCAGACCGTGGCGAGCCTCGATGTCCTTCTGCAGGGCCTTGGCGGCCATCAGGTGGCCGGGGAACAGGGTGTCGACCGCCCAGCCCAGCACCGGCACGGTGTCCGACAGGTTGTCGGCGGCCAGATAGGCAAGCATCCGCGCCATGGTCGCCGCGCCCGCCTTGGCCTGCACCGCGTGGAACATCAGCAACGCGCCCGCCCCCAGGCCATAGGCCAAGCCCGCGCCCGGCACCCAGGCCAGCACGCCGTCGAGGCCGATGCCGACGGGACCCAGACCGATCAGCCGGTCGGACAGCCGCTTGATGGTCTCGGCGTTGCGCCAGGCCTTGTGCGCCCGGCGCCGGTGGCCGGCGGGGCCTTCATCGATCACTTCGCCATGCAGGGCGGCTTCGTCGGTCATGTCGTCTCAACGCCTCGACGCAAGCTTGGTTGTCAGCCCAGGAACACCACCCGGCGCTTTTCCTTGCCCGAGCGGATGCGCTCGAGCAGGTCGCGATACTCGGCGGTGCCCTGCGCGTCCTTGCGCGAGCCCTCGAAATAGATGGTGTCGTCCATGTGCTTGATCAGCATGCCGCCGGCCCACTTCTGGCCGGTGAACAGGGTGTCGGCCACCGCGCCCAGGCCCGGCGGGCCCAGCGGCAGCAGGGCGTCGATCAGCAGCACGGCGGTCATCTGGATCAGCACCATGGGCGCGGCCCGGGCCCGCACGCCGTCGAACAGCAGCACCCCGCCCGCGCCCAGCGAGTAGAGCGAGCCCGCCCCGCCGAACCAGGCGAGAATGCCGTCCAGGCCGATGCCGACCGGCCCGACGCCGACGATGTTGTCGGACAGCTTGACCGTGCGTTCGACGCTGCCCCGGATGTTGTGCAGGTCGAGATGCGATTTGGCGAAGAACAACGGCCAGCCCCCCAGCGTAAGCGGGGGCAATCTGCCTCAAGGCCAGGCTTCCCGGAAGCCGGTTTCCCGCCAGAGGCGAAACTTCGCTCCACGACCTGCACGCGATCGGGGAGCCCCTCGCGGCGCTCGCCATTTATGCTTAACTATGCGCCATCGATCGAAGGACCGCCGCCGATGCTGATCTCGACCACCCCGTTCATCGAGGGCCGCCCGGTCCAGGAGTACAAGGGCGCGGTCTATTCCCAGGCGATCCTCGGCGCCAACGTGGTGCTCGACCTGCTGGCCTCGATCCGCGACTTCATCGGCGGACGCTCCAGTTCCTACGAGCGGGTGCTGGAACGGGCCCGCGAGGACGCCCTCAAGGGCCTGATCAAGGAAGCCCAGAAGGTCGGCGGCAACGCCATCCTGGCGGTCGACCTCGACTACAACACCGTCGGCCCCAACGGCCAGATGATGATGGTTTCGGTTTCCGGCACGGCGGTCGTCCTCTAAGTCCGGCAGGGTGAGCCCGCCCGTTCTCGACATCGCCGATCTGGCCGACCGCCTCGTCGCCGGCGAGCGCGCGGCCCTGGCCCGCGCCATCACCCTGGTCGAGAGCCGCCGCGCCGACCACCAGGCCGCCGCCCGCGACCTGCTGCAACGCCTGATGCCGCGCACAGGCAAGGCCCAGCGGGTCGGGATCACCGGCGTGCCCGGCGCGGGCAAGTCGACCACCATCGAGAGCCTGGGCTGCGCCCTGACCGCCGCCGGCCATCGCGTGGCGGTGCTGGCTGTCGATCCCTCGTCCGGCCGGCACGGCGGCTCGATCCTGGGCGACAAGACCCGGATGGAGCGGCTGAGCGTCGATCCGCACGCCTTCATCCGCCCCTCCCCGTCCGGCGGCGCGCTCGGGGGCGTCGCCCGCAAGACCCGCGAGGCCATGCTGCTGTGCGAGGCCGCCGGCTTCGACGTGGTGATCGTCGAGACCGTGGGCGTGGGCCAGTCCGAGACCGTCGTGGCCGACATGGTCGACATCTTCGTGGCCCTGCTGATCCCCGGCGGCGGCGACGAGCTGCAGGGCATCAAGAAGGGCCTGATCGAGCTGGCCGACCTCTTGGTGATCAACAAGGCCGACGCCGATCCGGCCAGGGCCGAGCGCTCGGCCCGCGACTATCGCAACGCCCTGCATATCCTGACGCCGGCCCATCGCGACTGGACGCCGCCGGTGCTTACCGTCTCGGGCCTGACCGGCGCGGGCCTCGACCTGCTGTGGGGCCAGGTCCAGCGCCATCGCGAGGTGATGACCGCCAACGGCGCCCGAGCCGCGCGCCGCGCCGACCAGGACGGCCGCTGGATGTGGGCGATGGTCAACGACCGCCTGGCCGAAGCCTTCCGCGCCGCCCCGTCCGTGGCGGCCCTGGTCGGAGAAACCGAAGCCGCCGTCCGCGCCGGCGACCTGCCGGCCTCGGCGGCGGCGGATCGGCTGCTGAAGGCGTTCGGACTGTAAAAACCCCTTCAGTCGCTTAGTTTATCCTTGGGCCGGCCTACGGCCGGACCCGGGGGCGACAGCTCCCCCAGAGGGGGAGCATCTGCTTAGCTAGATCCTCCCCCTCTGGGGGAGGTGGCCCAAAGGGCCGGAGGGGGCCTCTCCGCAGGAGAGGACCGAACGAAGGAAACCACCGCATGGCGCTGATCCTGCACGCCCACCCGCTCTCGTCGTTCTGCCACAAGGCGCTGATCGCCCTGTACGAGTTCGGCCTGCCCTTCGAGCAGCGCATGGTCGACTTCGGCGACCCGACCTCGGCGGCGGCGTTCCGGGCGCTGTGGCCGATGGCGAGGATGCCGGTGCTGGAGGACGCCGGGCGCGGCCGGGTCGTGCCCGAAAGCTCGATCCTGATCGAATATCTGCAGATCCATCATCCGGTCGCCGTGCGCCTGATCCCCGAGGATCCGGACGCCGCCCTGGACGTGCGCGCCAAGGACCGGTTCTTCGACCTGTCGGTGCACGTGCCGATGCAGAAGGTGGTGGCGGACCGCATCCGGCCGGCCGACGCCAAGGACCCGCACGGCCTGGCCGCGGCCCACGCCGACCTGGCCCGCGGCCTCGACATCGTCGAGCGCGAGATGGCCGGACGCACCTGGGTCGCCGGCGAGGCCTTCAGCCTGGCCGACTGCGCCGCCGCCCCGGCCCTGTTCTATGCCGACAAGATCGCGCCGCTGGCGGCCGACCGGCCCAACGCGGCGGCCTATCTGGAGCGGCTGAGGGCCCGTCCCTCCTATGCGCGGACGCTGGAGGAGGCCGGACCCTACCTGCACATGTTCCCGGAAGCCTAGGCCTCGGCTTCCCAGGCCAGGAATTCCGGCGTCTCCAGCAGGCGCTCGCAATAGGTCCCGGCCGCCCCGGCGTCGCCGTAGTCGGACAGATGGACGCCGTAGGTGCGGAAGCGGGTGGCGACCGGCGTGTAGAAGGCGTCGGCGATCGACCATTCGCCCAGCAGGAACGGCCCGCCCGAGCGCTTCAGGAGCTGGTTCCAGCGCTCGACGATCTTGCGGATGTCCTTCTGGGTCGCCTCGGAGAGGTCGGCGTGCTTGATGACGCCCAGGTCCATCGGGCACTCGCCGCGCAGCGACGAGAAGCCCGAATGCATTTCGGCCGCCGCGGCGCGGGCCAGGGCCCGCAGTTCCGGATCGGCCGGCCACAGCCCGGCCTCGGGGAATTTCTCGGCCAGGTATTCGCAGATCGCCAGCGAGTCCCAGACCGTCAGGTCGCCGTCCTTGAGCACCGGAATCAGCTTGCTGGGCGAGTGCTTGGCGATCTCGGCGTCGGTGACCTCGGCCTGGCGCAGCGGGATCAGCGTCTCCTTGAACGAGACGCCGGCGCGCTTGAGCACCAGCCAGGGGCGCAGCGACCAGGTCGACCACTTCTTGGTGCCGATGACGAGTTCCATGAGGGTCTCCTGTGCGATGCCGTCTGGCCTTCTCGCTTACCCCGCGTCTACAGTCGCCTCAACGATTAGAACAAATGTTCGAGGGAGAGAGTCCATGGCGGAGACGGCTGCCCCGTCGCCTTTGATCACCCCTGTGTCGAGCGGCTACCGTCGCTACGCCCTCTGGGTGCTGCTGATCATCTACACCCTGAACTTCCTCGACCGGCAGGTGGTCAACATCCTGGCCGAGCCGATCAAGCGCGACCTGGGCCTGGCCGACTGGCAGCTGGGCATGATGACGGGCCTGGCCTTCGCGATCTTCTACACCGTGCTGGGCATCCCGATCGCGCGGCTGGCCGAGCGCAGGAACCGGCCGCGGATCATCGCCGTCTCGATCCTGGCCTGGAGCGCCTTCACCCTGCTGTGCGGCCTGGCCCAGAACGTCTGGCAGCTGATCGCCGCCCGCATCGGGGTGGGCGTCGGCGAGGCCGGCTGCACCCCGCCGGCCCACTCGCTGATCACCGACTATGTGCCCAAGGAAAAGCGGGCCAGCGCCATCGCCTTCTATTCGATCGGCACGCCGCTGGGCACCCTGGCCGGCATGGCCATGGGCGGTCTGGTCGCCGACGCCTACGGCTGGCGCGTGGCCTTCATGATCGCCGGCGCGCCGGGCGTGGTCTTCGCCCTGATCGCGGCCTTCACCCTGGTCGAGCCCCGCAAGCGCCTGGTCCAGGACCTGGCCGCCCGCGCCGCCCAGCCGATCGGTTTCGGCGCGGCCCTGGCGGTGCTGATGGCCAAGAAGACCTTCTGGCTGGTGGCCTTCGCCGCCTCGGTGAAGGCCTTCGTCGGCTATGGCCAGGCGCCGTTCATCGCCTCGTACTTCTTCCGCGTCCACGGCGCCGACATCGCCGCCCTGGCCGCCCAGTTCGGCCTGAAGTCGGCCGGCTTCCTGGGGCTCTCGCTTGGTCTGATCGGCGGCACGGCCGGCGTCATCGGCGCCTGGCTGGGCGGACAGCTGGCCGACCGCCTGGGGGCCAAGGACGTGCGGGCCTACGTCACCGTGCCGGCCATCGCCTCGCTGGCGACCCTGCCGTTCTACATCGCCGTGGTCAGCCTCGACGCCGTGGGCGCGGCGATCCTGATCCTGGCCGTGCCGATGCTGCTGGGCACGCTGTGGTATGGACCGGTCTATGCGACCACCCAGAGCATCGTGCCGCCCGCCATGCGGGCCACGGCCTCGGCCGTGCTGCTGTTCGTGATCAACCTGATCGGCCTGGGCCTCGGCCCCGTCGCCGTCGGCGCGCTCAGCGACGTCCTGGCCGGACCGGTCGGCCTGGGCGAGGCGCAGGGCGTGCGCTGGGCGCTGATCGTCTCGACGATGTTCGGCCTTGTGGCCTTCGCCCTGTTCTGGGCGGCGCGGAAGACCATCCGCGAGGACATGGTGGGGTAATTCGAAATCCTCCCCCTCTGAGGGAGGTGTCGCGGAGCGACGGAGGGTGGCCGTTTTCTGCCGCCGCCGCGCCGGCCGCATCTTTTCACCGTAAAGTCCCCGCGAAAGCGTGGACCCAGGCTTTTGCTCCGTCCCGAGTTCGTCCCCAAACCCGCCTCCCTCGCCCCTGTGGCGAGGGCCCATGCCGGCGACCGCTCAGACCTAGGCCGTCCTCGACAGGTCTGAGCAGCTGAACGATGGATCCTGGGCACAAGGCCCAGGAAGGCGGTGTTGGGGGGCGAGGGACATTACGAGTAGGGGCCTGTCCCTCTTCCCGTAAAATCCCCGCGAAAGCGGGGACCCAGGTGTTTTATCGTCGAGCGCCGCGGGTGGCAGACAAAGCCTAGGTCCCCGCTTGCACGGGGATTTTACGGATTGGGGTGGGCGGGGCCTCCGACGTTTGAGAGACCCCTCATCCGACGGCTTCGCCGCCACCTTCTCCCGCAAGGGGAGAAGGATCGTTCAAGACCTCGGAAAGGCGTATGCGAACGGATAGCGGTCGGCGGGAACGTCGAGGTCCCAGCGCTCCAGGGCCCGCATCGAGCGGGCGTGGTTGAACTCGGCCAGGGAGATGACCTTGGCCGAACGGGCGGGCGTTTCCTGCTGGATCGGGCGGGCGGCTGGCATGAGGGACTTCCGACGCGGCGGCCGTTCGAGCGGCCTTGTGTAGCCCGAGTAGGCGCTCGCCTTCCTGAACGTCTGCGCCCCCGTTCGTTGTCTGGGGTTCATCCCCGCGCCGCAAAGCCGCCACCATTCCGAAGCTTCGAAAAGAGGGTGGCGCTCGCCCTGCCGTTGGGTCACAGTCGGCGCAAATAGAACAAACGTTTGAAGGGAGAGAGTCAGGATGGGCCAGGCGCGTGCGCCGGGCGGTGGGACACCGCTCTATTCCAAGGGTTACAAGGCCTCCGTGCTGGCGCTGCTGCTGGCGACCTACACCTTCAACTTCATCGACCGCACGATCATCGCCACCATCGGCCAGGCTATCAAGGTCGACCTGCACCTCACCGACACCCAGCTGGGCCTGCTGGGCGGGCTCTATTTCGCCCTGCTCTACACCATCCTCGGTATTCCGATCGCCCGCCTGGCCGAGCGCTGGAACCGGGTGTCGATCATCTCGATCTCGCTGGTCATCTGGTCGGGCTTCACCGCGCTTTGCGGCACGGCGGCCAGCTTCGCCCAGCTGGCGCTCTACCGCTTCGGGGTGGGGGTCGGCGAGGCCGGCTGCTCGCCGCCCAGCCACTCGCTGATCAGCGACTACTACGCCCCCAAGCAGCGGGCCTCGGCCCTGTCGATCTACAGCTTCGGCATTCCGCTGGGCACGATGTTCGGCGCGGTGGCCGGCGGCTGGCTGGCCCAGGAACTGAGCTGGCGGGCCGCCTTCGTCATCGTCGGCCTGCCGGGCATCCTGCTGGCCCTGCTGGTCAAGCTGGTGGTCAAGGAGCCGCCGCGCGGCCATTCCGACGTCGTCGAGACGCCGCTGGAGCCGGAGGCCGTGACGCCCGCGGAGCCCGCCAAGCCCGCCTTCTCGCTGGCCACGGAATTCTCCGAGCTTTGGGCCGTGACCAAGGTGCTGTTCGGCAAGTGGCCGGTGCTGCACATGGTGCTGGGGGTGACCATCGCCTCGTTCGGCTCCTACGGCTCGGGCGCGTTCGTGCCGCCCTATTTCGTCCGCGCCTTCGGGCTCGGCCTGGCGCAGGTCGGCCTGATCGTCGGGCTGATCGGCGGCTTCTCGGCCGGGGTCGGCACCCTGGTCGGCGGCTTCCTCAGCGACTGGGCCGGCAAGCGCAGCGCCAAGTGGTACGCCCTGACGCCGGCCATCGGCCTGATCGTCTGCACGCCGATCTACATCGCCGCCTACCTGCAGACCGACTGGCAGATGACCGCCCTGATCCTGCTGATCCCGGGCGTCTTCCACTACGTCTATCTCGCCCCGACCTTCGGGGTGGTGCAGAACTCGGTCGAGCCGCGCCGGCGGGCCACGGCCACGGCCCTGCTGTTCTTCTTCCTCAACCTGATCGCGCTTGGCGGCGGCCCGGTGTTCACCGGCTGGCTGATCGACCACCTGGCCGGCTTCCATTTCAACCATCCGCAGGCCGGCGGCATCTTCGCCGCCCTCTCCGGCATGTTCTCGCCCGGCGCCATCGACTTCGCCGGCGCCTGCCCCGGCGGCGTCGCGCCAAAGGGCGCGCCGATCGAGGTCGCCAAGGCCTGCGGCGCGGCCATGGCCCGCGCCACCCAGCAGGGGATCATCGTCTCGCTGTGCTTCTACGCCTGGGCCGGCGTGCACTACGCCCTGGCGGCGATCGGCATGGTCAAGCACATGAAGTCGCGGGCGGGGACGTGAATGTCACACGAACGTCGTTGACCACGCCGGGGCGAGCGGAGGATAGATTGCTCCACCTCTGGTAAGGGCGGCTTTCAGGAGCTCCGACATGGCGACGCTGACCGGGACCAACGACGCCGACGTCCTGACCGGGACCGGCGAGAACGACGCCATCGACGGCCTGGGCGGCGCCGACACCCTGAAGGGCGCCCTGGGCGTCGACGTCCTCCACGGAGGCGACGGCGACGACGCCCTCGACAGCGGCGCCAAGACCCCGACCGGCCGCACCGACATTCTCGGCTCGGCCTATATCGGCGACGCCGGCGGCAACCAGCTGTTCGGCGAGGCGGGGAACGACGCCCTCGACGGCGGGCGCGGCGACCTGCTGGACGGCGGCGCGGGCGACGACGTGATCACCGCCTACGCCAACGTCTGGTCGCAGGGCCAGGGCGGCGTGACCATCCTGGGCGGCGACGGAAACGACCGGATCACCGCCTCCTACGAGATCTACGGCGCGATCGACGCCGGGGCGGGCGACGACGTCATCAACCTGTCGGTCCGCTACCTCGCCGGCTGGTCGGCGAGCGTCGCGAGCACGACCGTGACCACCGGCGCGGGCGCCGACACCATCGCTCTGGTCGCCGGCGGCCCCAGCCTTGGCCTCAGCACGCGCCCGGCGACGATCACGGTGACCGACTTCACCGTCGGCGGCGCCGAGCACGACAGCCTGACCGTGATCGGCGGCGGCAACCTGTTCCTCGGCGGCATGGCCTACTTCCTCGGCCAGATGGGGACAGACACGGCGGTGTTCGTGCTCGGCAACACCTTCCAGGGCACGACGCCCTACCTCCTGCTCAAGAACGTGGACGCCGCGAGCCTGACCGCCGCCAACTTCGCCGGCTACGCGCCGGGGCCGATCTGGACGGTCGGCTCGACGGCGGGCGACGCCCTGACCGGAACCGCCGGCGTCGAACACCTGCTCGGCTACGACGGCGACGACGTGATCACCGGCGGCGGCGGCGGCGACGCCCTGATGGGCGGGACCGGGGCCGACACCTTCGTCTACCTGGCCGCGTCCGACTCCAACGCCGCGGCCTACGACATGCTGCACGACTTCCAGACCGGCACCGACCGGCTGGACCTGACCGCCCTGGCCCCCTCGAACGTCAGCATCCTCAGCTACAACGGCGGGACCTTCGTGTTCGGCGGTTCGGGCGCGGAGACCTTCGAGATCGCCTCGACCAGGACCATCGCCGGCGCCGACATCCTGGGCCTGACCGGCGGCGTCTACGTGGCGGGCGACGAGAACTCCAACACCCTGACCGGCAGCCAGAACCAGGACACCATCGTCGGAGGCGGCGGCGGCGACATCATCACCGGCGGCGGCGGCGCGGACGCCCTCTACGGCGGCGCGGGGGCCGACTGGTTCATGTACCTCGGCGCGGGCGACTCCACGAACGCCGGCCTCGACATCATCCACGACTTCGAGACGGGCGTGGACAGGCTCTCGCTCTATGCCCTCAACGCCGGCAGCGTCAGCATCGTCCGTTCGGGCGGCGGGACCTTCGTCTCGGGCGTATCGGGCGGCTCGACCTTCGTCATCGGCTCGACCCAGGACATCAACGCCAGCGACCTGTCCTATGTCGGCGGCGTCTACATGCTGGGCGACCAGGGCGCCGACCTCCTGATCGGCGGATCCGAGCGCGACAGCATCGTGGGCGGGGCCGGCGACGACGTGATCGTGGGCGGCCAGGGCGCCGACGCCCTCTATGGCGGAACCGGCGCCGACATCTTCCGCTACAAGGCGCTGACGGAGTCGGCGGTCAGCACCGCCGACTTCATCCACGACTTCCAGAGCGGGGTCGACAGGATCGACCTGTCGGCGATCCACACCTCGGCCAGCGACGCCTATGGCTGGATCATCCAGGACGGCGCGACCTTCCTGTTCGTCGACAAGGGCGGCGACGGGGTCAACGAGATGCTGATCCAGATCATCTCGCCGACCTTCCAGGCCTCCGACATCGTCTGGTGACGACGCCCGTCTCCATCGCCCCGCGGCCCCTCCCCCGTTTCCCGGAGGAGCAAGGCCGAGCCTAAGTAATAAGCCGCTTCCCTTGACTCCGCGGCCTCACGCGACGAAACCCCCGGCCCATGATCAGCCGCTACGCCCGCCCCGAAGCCGCCGCCATCTGGTCCAGCCAGACCAAGTACAAGATCTGGTTCGAGATCGAGGCCCATGCCGCCGACGCCATGGCCGAACTGGGGGTCATCCCCAAGCTCGCCGCCGAGACGATCTGGGAAAAAGGCCGCGACGCGGTCTGGGACAGCGACCGCATCGACGAGATCGAACGCGTCACCAAGCATGACGTCATCGCCTTCCTGACCCACGTGTCGGAAATCGTCGGCCCCGAGGCCCGCTTCCTGCACCAGGGCATGACCAGCTCGGACGTGCTGGACACCTGCTTCGCCGTGCAGCTGTCGCGCGCCACCGACCTGCTGCTGGACGGCGTCGACCTGGTGCTGGCCGCCCTGAAGCGCCGCGCCCTGGAACACAAGCTGACCGTCTGCGTCGGCCGCAGCCACGGCATCCACGCCGAGCCGATCACCTTCGGCCTGAAGCTGGCCGGCTACTACGCCGAGTTCCAGCGCGCCAAGGAGCGCCTGGCGATGGCCAAGTTCGAGATCGCCACCTGCGCGATCTCGGGCGCCGTCGGCACCTTCGCCAATGTCGATCCGCGCGTCGAACAGCACGTGGCCGACAAGATGGGCCTGGCCGTCGAGCCGGTCTCGACCCAGGTGATCCCGCGCGACCGTCACGCCGCCTATTTCGCCGCCCTGGGCGTCGTGGCCTCGTCGATCGAGCGCCTGGCCACCGAGATCCGCCACCTGCAGCGCACCGAGGTGCTGGAGGCCGAAGAGCCGTTCGATCCGGGCCAGAAGGGCTCGTCGGCCATGCCGCACAAGCGTAACCCGATCCTGACCGAGAACCTGACGGGCCTGGCCCGCCTGGTCCGCTCGGCCGTGGTGCCGGCCATGGAGAACGTCGCCCTCTGGCACGAGCGCGACATCAGCCACTCGTCGGTCGAGCGCGGCATCGGTCCGGACGCCACCATCCACCTCGACTTCGCCCTGCGCCGCCTGGCGGGCGTGATCGAGCGCTTCAACATCTATCCCGACAACATGGCCAAGAACCTCGACAAGCTCGGGGGCCTGGTGTTCTCGCAGCGGGTCATGCTGGCCCTGACGCACAAGGACGTGTCGCGTGAAGACGCCTATGCCGCCGTGCAGGGCAACGCCATGAAGGTGTGGCGCGGCGAGGGCCGCTTCATCGACTTCCTCAAGGCCGACCCGGTGGTCTCCAAGGCCCTGACCGACGCCGAACTCGAGGAGCTGTTCGACTTCGGCTACCACACCAAGAACGTCGACGTGATCTTCAAGCGCGTCTTCGGCGAACAGGCCTGAACCGCTTGAGCGAGCCGCCGATCCTTCGTCTGAACCCGGCGCTGGATCCGGCGGCCTTCGCGGTCGCCTATGCTCGCGACGGCGTGGTGCGGATCCCGGGGATCTTCGAGCCGGCCACGGCCGACGTCCTGGCCGGCATGCTCGAGCAGGGCATGAACTGGGACGTCGTCCTGTCCACCGAGACCGGCAAGGCCGAGGTGCTGGACCGGGCGACGATCCAGAAGCTGGGCGCGGCCGGGGTCGGCGAGAAGCTGAAGGCCGCCACCCTGCGGGCCCGCAACGGCTTTGCTTACGTCTATCTCGGCTATCCGATGATCAACGCCTACCTGACGGGCCGCGACAAGGGTCACCCGATCCACGACCTGACCGACTTCCTCAACAGCCCCGAGATGATCGCCTTCGGGGCGGCGGTGACCGGCGAGAGCGGGATCACCAAGCTCGACGCCCAGGCGACGCTGTACCGTCCCGGCGACTTTCTCACGCGCCACGACGACACCGGCGAGGGCGACCGGCGAGCGGCCTACACCATCAGCCTGACGCGCGAATGGCGCAGCGACTGGGGCGGCCAGCTGCTGTTCCACGACGCCGAGGGCGACATCGAGCGCGGCTTCGCCCCGGCCTTCAACGTCATGACCATCTTCAAGGTGCCCCGGCAGCACTCGGTGGCCCCCGTCGCGCCCTATGCCGGCGCGCCGCGGCTGATGGTGACCGGCTGGCTGAAGGACAGCCCGCCGTCGGGCACGCCGCGGGCGCAATGACCATGGAGGCGGGACGCAAACGCGGCTTCCCGCCGGTGGTGAACCCCGATGTGCGCCTGCTTGTGCTGGGCAGCCTGCCCGGCGACGCCTCGCTGGCGGCGGCGCAGTACTACGGCCACCCCCGCAACGGTTTCTGGCGGCTGATCGGCGCGGTCATCGACCGCGACCTCGTTCCCCTGCCCTACGACGAGCGCCTGGCGGCCCTGCTGGCGGCGGGCGTGGGCCTGTGGGACGTGCATGCCGAGGCGGTGCGCCCTGGCAGCCTGGACGCGGCGATCAAGGACGCGGCGAACAACGACCTGCTGGGCCTGATCGCGACCTTGCCGCGCCTGCGGGCCGTGGCCTTCAACGGCGGCGCGGCGGCCAAGGCGGGGACGCGGCTGCTGGCGGGCTCGGGCCTGGCCCTGGCGCCCCTGCCCTCGTCGAGCCCGGCCCATGCGGCCCTGGGATTCGAGGCCAAGCGCGAGGCGTGGCTGGAGCTTAGGGCGTGGCTTGCTCCTCCCCCGTGAAACGGGGGAGGTGGCGCGCTGCGGATACGCAGCGTGACGGAGGGGGCGAGTGACAAAGCTCTGCGCCCGGTCTCGCCCCCTCCACCGCTTCGCGGTCCCCCTCCCCCGCACGCGGGGGAGGAGAAAGAGGCCTCAGCCGACGTTCTTCACCGGCACGTTGTCGACGTGGGTGTTGAGGTAGTCGAAGCCGCCGTGGCCGTTCCAGCTCTTATCGACCACGAGGCCGGCGCGGAACTGCACCAGGAACGCGCCGATGGCGGGCGGCGGCACGCTGGCCACGAACTGGCCGTGCAGGGCGACCAGCAGCTGATCCTGGCCGAGGCCGGTGTGGTAGATGTTGCCCTGCACCGGGAAGCGATGCTGGCCGCCGATGATCGCCTGGTTGATCTCGGCGATGCCGCTGACATGGCCCGAAGGCGCGTCGACGGTCAGGGCCAGGCTGACGATCGGGGCGCCGGGCGTGCCGACGTTACCGACCACGAGCTTGACCAGATAAAGCCCGACCGGGCTGATTTCGGTGGTTTGGGAGTGCAGGTTGCCGACGTCGTCAGCCATGTGTCGTCCTCCGGGTTAGCGGGACGGTCGCTTGGTCGCCGCCCCGTCTTTCGACGATGCGCCTGACGGGCGAATTCATCGCCCGATAAAGCCTGAGGACGATCTCAGATTTTCAACAACCTTAAGGTGCGCGTTTTCACAGAGCGGCGATAGCGACCAAAAGAAAAGGCCCGGCCGGTGCGAACCGGGCCGGGCCTCTTCATTTTTCCGCCCTGGAAGGCGGCTTGGCCTATTCGCCCGAGCGGATCTGCTCGCGGGCGAAGGCCAGCAGCTCGGCCATCTTCATCCGGACCTCGCCTTCGGACACGGCCACGCCCGAGCCCTTCAGGTCCTCGAAGACCTTGCGGACCACGTCGTCGTCGCCCGGCTGTTCGAAGTCGGACTTCACCACCGCGCGGGCGTATTCCTCGACCGTGGCCAGGCCCATCAGGCCGGCGGCCCATTCGCCGACCAGGCGGTTGCGGCGAGCGGTGGCCTTGAACTCCAGCTCCTGGTCGTTCGCGAACTTGCGTTCGAAAGCCTGCTCGCGGTCGTCGAAGGTCGTCATGAAAGCCCCAAGTTTTCTGAAACGCCCCCGCCGATGGGTTGCAACCCAGAGCGGTATAGCGGCGATCCAGTGTAAGAGAGTAGATCGGTTTCGTCCCGTGCGAACATAGGGTGTCCGCGAGGCGAAGTAGTTCTTGTGGCGGCTCCATATCCCGTGGCGAGGCGGGGGGCAATCGCCCGCGACGCCGCAGGGCGAAGGTTTACCACGATGGCAGGCCACGTTTGCGCCAAAGGCCGCGTTCGAGTAGGTTCCAACAGACATTTTTCAGTGAGCGGCCTTGAGTCGAACGCCGCGCGCAGCTATCCGCCGCGCGCGCTTTTCGTTTCTCCAGGAGTCCTTACCGGGCTAGGGCGGCGCGCTTATTCGCAGGAAGGGCCTCGACGAGAGCCATGACCCGTCGCAAGAAGATTTACGAAGGCAAGGCCAAGATCCTGTACGAGGGCCCCGAGCCCGGCACGCTGATCCAGTACTTCAAGGACGACGCCACCGCCTTCAACGGCGAGAAGAAGGCCCAGCTGGAAGGCAAGGGCGTAATCAACAACCGCATCAGCGAGTACATCATGACTCGCTTGAACGCGATCGGCGTGCAGAACCACTTCATCCGCCGCCTGAACCTGCGCGAGCAGCTGATCAAGGAAGTCGAGATCGTTCCGCTGGAAGTCGTCGTGCGCAACATCGCCGCCGGCTCGATCGCCACGCGCCTGGGCCTGACCGAAGGCCAGCCGCTGCCGCGCTCGATCATCGAGTTCTACTACAAGGAAGACAAGCTCAACGACCCGATGGTGTCGGAAGAGCACATCACCGCGTTCAACTGGGCCGCCACCCAGGAGATCGACGACATGATGGCCATGGCCCTGCGGGTGAACGACTACCTGTCGGGCCTGTTCAGCGGCGTCGGCATCACGCTGGTGGACTTCAAGATCGAGTTCGGCCGCATCTACGAGGGCGACTTCTCGCGGATCATCCTGGCCGACGAGATCAGCCCCGACAGCTGCCGCCTATGGGACGCCGCCACCAACGAGAAGCTGGACAAGGACCGCTTCCGTCGCGACCTCGGCAACGTCATCGAGAGCTATACCGAAGTGGCCCGCCGCCTCGGCATCATGAAGGAAATGCCCACCGTCATCCAAGGCGGCGTGCACTAAGTCAGTCAGGACGCCTCCCTGACGGGAGGCGTCGCGGCGCCGTGCGCCGCTGGGGAGATTTTGCGTTGAAAGCCACCGTCCACGTGTTCCTGAAGCCCGGCGTGCTCGACGTCCAAGGCAAGGCCGTCGAGAACGCCCTGCACGGCCTGGGCTGGCCGTCGGTGAAGGAAGCCCGCGTCGGCCGCGTCATCGAGTTCGATCTCGACGCCACGGACGCCGAGGCCGCCAAGACCGAGGTCAAGGCCATGTGCGAGAAGCTGCTGGCCAACACGGTCATCGAAAGCTACCGCATCGACATCGCCTAGGGGCGGACCGTGGGAGAGGCCAGCCTCCATCCCACCCGCCAGCGGATGCTCGACGTCTTCGGCGCCGAGCGTCTGCACGACTTCCGGGGGCCGGCCTGGACGCGGATCGAACTGATCCCCGACGCCGCGGCCCCCGATCCCCTCCCCCCGGCCTTCAGCCCGTCGGCGCGCCTGCTGCGTGAACTGGACACGGCCCGCGCCGTGGCCGGGGCGATGTTCGGCCGCGCCGAGCGCGTGACCCTGGAGCTGGGCTGGGGCTCGCACGACAAGCCGCCCTTCAAGCGCCTGGCGCACCTGGGCTACGACCTGGCGCGCAAGCCCGACTGGCGCCTGCGGCCCGATCCCGACAACGCCCCCGACTGGTGGTGGAACCTCGCCTATGTGGAGCTGGCGCCCACGGCCGACGCCCTGGCGCCGTTCCTGCTGGCGGCGGTCGGCGGCTTCCAGAAGCGCGGCCTGATCAACCTGTCGGTCGGCGTCGTCGATTTCGAGGCCGGCCTGGCGCTGGAATTCTACGACGCCAAGGGCATGACCCCGCTGGCCGCCACGCCCGAGCGGCTGGCCCCGACCTACTGGCGGTTCCGCGACTGGACGCGCGACGTCGAGCGCGAACGCTGCGACGCCCTGTTCGCCCCCTGGCGCGAGACCGGGCCGAAGCTGAGCCTGGTGTAGCGCCCTACACCTTCGCCGAGGCCCAGGGGCCGGAAATGGCCACCGTGATCCCCGGGTTCTGGATGTTGACGAACAGCGTGGTCCCGTCGGGCGAGAAGCAGGCGCCGGCCAGTTCGGAATTGCCCGGGAAGACGTTGCGGCCCAGCGTGTAGACCTTGCCCTCCGGCGTCACGCCGCGCAGGTGGTTGCGCAGGGTCTCCGAATATCGGTCCTCGCAGACGATGACGTGGCCCCACGGGGCGACCACCAGGTTGTCGGCGTAGTCGAGCACCCGGCCGTTGCCGCTTTCCACGAAGAGCTGCAGGCGGCCCGGCTGGTCGGCCTCGCCCGCCTGGCCCTCAAGGGCGCTGGGCACGTAGCGGAACAGTTGGCCCGCCCCGATCGGCCCGCCCGAGGTGCAGGCGAAATAGAGCTCGCCGTGACCGAAATAGAGCCCTTCGCCCCGGCAGAAGATCGCCGCGCCCGCCTTGTGGCCCCGGCGGCGGATGTCGTCGTGCGGGTTGTCGACGCCGTCGAGATCGATCCAGCGCACGGTCTTCCAGCTGCGCGGCGGATACGACTTCTCGACCTGGTTGCGGGTGTCGCCGCCTTCGGGGGCCTCGACCAGTCCAAGGGCTTGCAAGCGGCCGCCCGCCGCCAGGTTGCGACGGTCGTTGGGCAAGAAGCGGTAGAACAGGCCGTCGGCCACGTCCTCGGTCATGTAGACCACGCCGGTGCGCGGATCGATGCAGGCGGCCTCGTGCTGGAAGCGGCCCATGGCGGTCAGCGCCACCGGCTCGACCAGGCCGAGATGGGCGCTGGGCACCTCGAAGACGTAGCCGTGGCTCTTGCCCACCTCGAGGCCGGCGTCGAGCGTCGTCTCCTCGCAGCTCAGCCAAGAGCCCCACGGCGTGACGCCGCCGCAGCAGTTGATGATCGTGCCGGCCAGACTCAGGTGCTGGCGCTCGGTCTGGCCGGTCCGCAGATTGTAAAGCTGGGTGGTCGTGCCGCCGGCCAGCGGCAGGTCGCCGTTGTGGAAGTCCCAGACCTTGCTGCGGTCCACCTTGTCGACGTAGCGCATGCCCAGGCCGTAGGGGCCGTAGTCGTGGTCGGTCACCGAAAGCTCGTGGTTGCGCACCAGCAGCACCCGGTCGGCGTCGACGCCGAAGCAGCCCATGCCGTCGCCCTTGCCCGGCACCAGCAGGCCGTCGCTCATCGTCTCGCCGACCTGGGCAATGACGCGGTAGCGGAAGCCCTTGGGCAGGTCGAGCATGCCCTTGGGATCGGGGATCAGCGGGCCGTAGCCCTCGACTTCGTTGAGATAGGTCTCCAGTTCCGGCGCCTCGTCCTGGGCGCGCGCGGAAAAGCCGGAGAAGGCCAGGCTGGTGGCGGCCGCGCCGAGGAAGAGCCTGCGGGAAAGAGCCATGGGAACCACCTCGTCGAGTCCGCGAACGGACTGTCTTTCATGTTTCGATGACGCCGCCGCGACGGCGGGTCGGCCTTTGGGGGCCTTGGAGATCGGCCCGCCGGACGGGAGGCGTCCGGCGGGCCTGGTTCCAGGCGTCGGGGGAACGACGACGCCTGAAAGGGCGGGTCTCTAGAAGGTCTTCTTCAGGGTCAGCAGGGTCGTGCGGCCCGAGTCGACCACGTCCGACAGGGCCAGGCTGTGCTCGCCGATGTGCGACCAGTAGCTGTAGTCCTTCAGCAGGTTGGCCACCGACAGATCGACCTTGAAGCCGTTGTCGAAGGCGTAGCCGACGTGCAGGTCGACGCTGCGCAGCGGACGGACCCACAGGTTGTCCCACTGGCCGGCCTGGTCGAGCACGTCGTACGAGGCCAGGTACGCGCCGGTGTAGTGGTAGATCAGGTCCACGCTGAAGCCGCCGCGCTGGTAGAACAGCTGGGCGTCGGCCAGCCAGTCGGGGGCGTTCTGGATGCGGTTGTCGATCCCGTCGCCCAGGTCGACGCTGGTCCATTGCCGGGTCACGTTCACGCCCGCGCCGAGGCCGCTGAGCAGGCCCGGCAGTTCGGTGAACTTCTGGCGCAGCTGCAGTTCCAGGCCGTAGACGTCGCCGTCGCCGCCGTTGGTCGGCTGGCTGATGGTGGTCTTGCCCTCGGTGTACGTGTCGGAGTTCACCGAGCTGGAGCCGTTGTCGTACATGTAGTTCGACAGGCGCTTGTAGAAGGCGCCGACCATGGCGTAGCCGCCCTTGCCGCTGCTCCACTCGCCCGACAGGTCCAGGTTGATGGCGCGGATCGGCTTCAGGTCGGGATTGCCGCGGGAGATCGTGACGTTGCCGTCGTCGCCGACCTGGCGACGCTCGCCACCGGCCAGCTGGACGAAGGCCGGGCGGGTGTAGGACGTCCAGATCGAGCCGCGATAGACGCTCGCGTCGCTGGGCCGCCAGGTGACGAACACGCTGGGCAGCACCTCGTTGTACTCGGTGCTGTTGAAGCCCCACGAGCCGGTCTGCTCGCCGGCGCTGGTGGTCGGGATCACCCAGTAGGTGTTGTCGATCTTGGTGTGCTCGTAACGCAGGCCCGGAACCACCTCGACGTCGCCGAAGCTGTAGTTGGCCATGGCGTAGACCGAGGCCACCGCCTCGTCGCCCTTCTGGGTGTTGCAGTTCATGTTGTTGACGAAGTTCGACCCGCAGGTGTCGAAGCTGGCGGCCGTCTTGTACTTGTAGAAGTACTCCACCAGCTTGTCGTGGTTCACCTTCGGCGCGCGCCAGGTGTACTCGCCCGGGAACACCTGGTCGTAGTAGCTGGTGGCGATGCCCAGGCTGGCCCAGGTGACGCCGGCCTGGCCCAGCAGGTTGGCGAAGTGGTCGTTGGTCCAGTCGCGGTTGGTCACGCGGCGGTGGCTGTCGACGTACTTGCCGCCCAGCTTGATCCACTGCAGCGCCCCGCCCTCGAACACCCGCTTGGCGTCGAACTTGAAGCCGTACTTCTCCTGGCCGCTGTACTGCTCGGTCAGCTGGCCGGCGCGACGCGCCAGCAGGGCGGTGTTGGCGTTGTTGAGGTCGTCATAGGCGGCCTGGGTGAACAGCGGCCGCGGCAGGTCGTCGGAATAACCCATCGACAGGCCGCCGAAGGCGCGGTTCGAGCCGCTGTTGTAGCGGTCGCTCTGGTTGATGCGGACCGAGGCCTCGATGTGGTCGGGACGGTCGTTGTCGCCTTCGCTGTAGAAGACCTGCGGCGACAGGGTCCAGGCGCCCAGGATCTTGTCCAGGCCCAGCTGCACCGTGCCGAGATCGGCCTCTTCCGGGTTGGTCTCGTACCAGACGCGGGTCGAGATCGCGTCGACGCTGAGATTGTAGCGGCCGCTGCCGGCGACGGTTTCCTTGTAGCTCTTGGTGGCGCTGACGAACTGGCTGAGCGTGGAGTTCTGCTCGGTCTTGGCGAAGGCGTAGGAGCTGCGCAGATAGGCCTTCAGCGTGTCGTCCGGACGCCATTCCAGCGTGAAGTTGCCGCCCCAGCGCTCGGTGTAGCCGTTGGAGACGCCGACGTTCAGGCCGGTCTGGGTGATGTTCTTCTCGGGATCCAGGCCCGGATAGCTGTTGCCGGCCGCGTCCTTGACCAGATAGCCCCAGCCGCCGTCGTTGGTGGCGGCCATGACGCCGGCCATCTCGCTGTTGGCGTAGCTGCGCTTGTCGTAGAAGGCGCTGGCGTAGACGCCGAAGCTCTGGTCGGGACCGAAGCGGTGGGCCCACTCGGCCGACAGGCCGCCGCCCAGGCCTTCGTCGCCATAGTCGCGGGCGCGGCTCTCGACGCGGCCCGAGGCGGTCACCGAACCGTTGAAGTCGTCGCGGAAGTCGAAGGCCGAAGGCGTGCGGAAGTCGACCGTGCCGCCGATGGCGTCGCCGTCCATGTCGGCGGTCGAGGTCTTGTTGAGCACGATGGTGTGCAGGCCCGACGGCGGCAGCAGGGAGAGCTGCACCTGGCGGCTGTAGGGCATGCCCTGGGCCACGGTGACGCCGTTGATCATGTTGACGTTGAACTCGGCGTTCAGGCCGCGGATCGAGACGAACATGCCCTCGCCGCGCGAGGCGCCGTCGATGCCGCCGAAGAACGACGAGCCGGTGTTCATGACGTTGACGCTGGGCATCATGCCCAGGGCCTCGGCCACGTTGTGCACGGCCGTGTGCTCCAGGTCCTCGGCCGACAGCACCGAGACGGCCGTGGCGGACTTCAGCTGGGCCTGGGCGGCGTCGTTGCGGTTGGCGATGATGACCACCGAGTCGATCTCGGTGGGATCGGCGGCGGCGGTCTCGGCGGCTTGCGCTTGGGCGCCGGCGGCCACGGCCGCGCCCAGGACGGCGCTGGCCAGCAGGGCGCGCTTGAAGCGGCGCGGCGCGGCAAGGCGCGAAAGGTTGAAACGTTGCATGAGGCCCCTCTCGAAGTCGCATCGGGCGACGGGGGCCTAGTACGGGGGTCGCAACAAGATTCTGTGACGATTCTGCGGAAAATTCACAAAACGCAAAGCGCAGACACATCAATCTCACATTTATCTCGCACAAATCCCACGAACCCAACATAATCCCTCTCAATCGTCGGATCGAAGGAAGCCGGGCTTGAAACGCGAAGACCGCCAGCGCGAGATCCTGAGCAAGCTGCGCCCGGGCGAAAGCCGGGCCCTGGTCCAGATCGCCCACGAACTGGAGGTCTCCGAAGAGACCATCCGCCGCGAGCTGCGGGTGCTGGAGGCCCAGGGCTCGGTGGTCTGGACGCACGGATCGGTGCGCCTGGCCGCCGCCACGGCCGAGGGACCGTTCGACCGCCGCCTGCAGGAGAACGTCGCCGAGAAGACCCGCATCGCCGAGGCGGCGGCCCGCTTCGTCGGCGACGGCGACACCATCTTCATCGACGCCGGCACCACCGCCTGCTTCGTGGCCAGGGTGCTGGCCGGCGTGCGCCGCGACCTGACGGTGATCACCAACTCGCTGACCGTGGCCCAGACCCTGGGCGGCCGCAACGGCAACACCCTGTTCCTGGCCGGCGGCGAGCTGGACTACGACTACAAGGCCTTTTCCGACCACGCGGCCCAGGCCTATCTGGCCCAGTTCACCCCGCACCTGGCCATCCTCACCGTCAGCGCCATCCATGCCGATCACGGCCTGATGGACCGCCACGCCCGCGAGGCCGCCATGAGCCGCATCGCCTATGGCTGCGCCGACCGGGTGCTGCTGGCCGCCGACCACACCAAGTTCGGGCGCCTGGGCCTGATCCGCACCGCCAGCGCCGACGATGTCGACATCCTGGTCACCGACGAGCCGCTCGACGAGGCCTATGCCGCGATGTTCGCCGGCTCGACCGTGGTGGTGGCCTAATGCGCATGCTGCCCATCGCCGCCTTGCTGCTGGCGCTGCTGCCCGCCGCCGTGCAGGCGGGCGAGCTGCGGGTGATGAGCTACAACATCCGCTACGACAATCCCGACGACGTTCCCGACTGGCGCGCCCGGCGCGGGCCGATGGGCGACCAGATCCGCCGCGTCGCGCCCGACGTTCTGGGCGTGCAGGAGGCCCTTCTGCCGATGGTCGACGACCTGGCCCGCGCCCTGCCCGGCTACGACCACTACGGCGTCGGCCGCGACGACGGGGCGACGGCGGGCGAGAGCACGACGGTGTTCTGGCGCGCCGACCGCTTCGAGAAGGTCTCGGCCCAGACCCAATGGTGCTCGCCGACGCCGGACGTTCCGGGCAAGGCCTATGACGCGGCCCTGCCGCGCACCTTCACCCGCCTGGTGCTGCGCGACCGCCAGAGCGGCGCGCTGCTGGACGTGCGCAACGCCCATCTCGACCACCGCGGCCCGACCTCCCGCGAGCGCTGCGCCGCCCAGATCCGCGACCTGCCGGCCTGGCCCGGCGCGATGCTGGTGACGCTGGGCGACTTCAACAGCGGCCCCACCGAAGCCCCGCACCGGCTGCTGACCGCGCCGGGCGCCCCCTATGTCGACGCCCGCGCCGCCAGCCCGACCGTTTCGGGACCCGAAGGCACGTTCAACGACTTTTCGCCCAGCCCGCCGCCCGCGCCGCCGATCGACTTCGTCTTCGCCGACCGCCGGCTGGCGGTGCGAAGCTTCGCCACCCTGGCCGAGACCGCCTCGGGAAAGGTGATCTCGGACCACTTCCCCGTCGTCGCCGACCTGGTCGCACACTGACGCTCCGCACAGCCGCCCCTTGGGGGGACAACCCAGGATGTTTCGGCTATGACTGCGGCGTGACCCGCCCGAACACCCTTGCGAGATGGCTTGCGCGCGACGCCTTCATGGCGCTCGCGGTGCTGGCGATCGTGCTGAAGGTGCTGATCCCGGCGGGCTTCATGCCCAATGCCGAGCCGCGTAACGGCCTGCCCTTCGCCCTGGTGCTCTGCACCGCCGGCGGGGCCAAGACCGTCTCGCCCGGCGAGCTGATGGACACGCGCTCCAGCGACCAGCAGCACGATCAAGGCGACGGCAAGCAACAGCATCACGACGGCCCCTGCCCGTTCGCCGCCCAGGGTCCCGCCGCGCCGCCGGTCGAGATCGCCCTGGCCGCCGAGACGCTGATCGCCGCCGAAACCCAGGCGCCCACGGCGCTGGCCCGCACCGTCGTTCCCGGCCGGGGCCTGGCCGCCCCGCCGCCGCCGGCCACCGGCCCCCCGTCCCTGCTGATCTGATCCGGCCGCCCTCGGCCGGCTGAACGCCCGCGCGTCCCTGGCGACGCGCGCAGATCATCACGGCCGCCGTGCGCGGCCGAAGGACGAACAAACCACCATGAAGTCCCTTTTGCTGGCGTCCGCCGCCATGCTCGCCGTCGCGCCCGCCGCCTTCGCCGCAGACGCTGTTTCCGCCCCCGTCGACGCGGACACCGACGTCTCGTCGGTCATCGTCACCGCCCGTCCCAATCCCGAGGAGCCCGCCGTGGTGGCCGCCGCCCGCCGGCGCCTGTCCGAGACTCCCGGCGCGGTGTCGGTGATCTCCCAGGAATCCTTCGCCTCCCGCCAGTCGCTGGCGCTGGACGACGTGCTGCGCGACGCCCCCGGGGTCTACGCCCAGCGCAAATGGGGCGGCGACATCCGCATCTCGATCCGCGGCTCGGGGATCGGCAACGCCAGCCACAACCGCGGCCTGCTGCTGGCCCAGGACGGCGTGCCGCTGAACGAGGCCGACGGCTATGGCGACAGCCAGGTCGCCGACCCGCTCAACACCCGCTACGCCGAGGTCTATCGCGGCGGCAACGCCCTGCGCTTCGGCGGCGCCCTGCTGGGCGGGGCGATCAACATGGTCACCCCCACCGGCAAGGACGCCGGCTACGGCGCCCAGGTCCGCATCGACGGCGGCTCCTACGGCCTGATCCGCGAGCACGTCGCCCTGGCCCGCCAGTCCGGCGACTGGGACGTCTACGCCGCCGCCACCAACCAGACCGCCCAGGGCTGGCGCTCGCAGAGCCAGCAGAACATCCAGTTCGGCAGCCTGAACGTCGGGCGATCGTTCGGCGAGGACCGCGAGGTGCGGTTCATCCTCAACGGCTCGAACGTCAACCAGGAGATCCCCGGCGCCCTGACCCTGGCCCAGTTCCAGGCCAATCCGCGCCAGACCGCCGCCGCCAGCGCCGCCGCCGACCAGGGCCGCAACCAGCGCGGCCTGCGCGGCTCGCTGCGCACCAGCTGGCGGCTGAACGAGCAACTGGTGTTCGAGGGCGCGGTCTATGCGGTGTGGAAGGACCTCGACCACCCGATCTTCCAGGTCATCGACCAACAGAGCCGCAACTACGGGGCCTTCGGCCGCTTCGACTGGGACGGCCAGCTGGGCGGCCTGCGCACCGACGCCTTCTTCGGCGCCTGGTACCGCCAGGGCGACATGGACTCCAACTTCTACGTCAACAATCGCGGGGCTCGGGGCGCGCCGACCTCGCGCACCCAGCAGAACGCCAAGGCCATGGACCTGTTCGGCGAGGGCCGCCTGTTCGTGACCGAGCAGCTGGCCCTGGTCGGCGGCGCCAGCTGGGGCCGGGCCGAGCGCGACTATGTCAGCTTCGCCGTGCCGGGCGTCTCGACGACCTTCAACCTGACCGCCGACAAGACCTATGACTGGTTCTCGCCGCGCGTCGGCCTGCTGTGGCAGAATTCGGCCGGCGACCAGGTGTTCGCCAACGTCACCCGCTCGGTCGAACCGCCGAACTTCAGCTCCATGAGCCCGACCAACGCCGGCTTCACCCCCGTGCAGGCGCAGGAGGCCTGGACCGGCGAGGTCGGGACGCGCGGCCATCGCGGCCCGCTGACCTACGACCTTACCTTCTATCGCGCGAACCTGAAGCACGAGATGCTGCAGTACACGGTCAGCAGCACCATCCCGGCCACGACCTTCAACGCCGACAAGACCATCCACCAGGGGATCGAGGCGGCGCTGGACTGGGCCGTGGCCCCGCGCTGGCGCATCCGCCAGACTTGGACCTGGTCGGACTTCCGCTTCGACGGCGACGCCCAGTACGGCGACAACCGCCTGCCGATCGTGCCCGAGCACTTCTATCGCGCCGAGGTGCGCTACGACGGTCCCGGCGGCTGGTTCGTGGCCCCGTCGGTCGAGTGGTCGGCGAGCGACCAGTGGATCGACTACAAGAACACCAAGGCCGCCCCGGCCTACGCGATCCTCAACCTCAACGCCGGCTGGAAGGCGACCGACAAGGTCTCGCTGTTCCTCGACGCCCGGAACCTGACCGACAAGGCCTATGTCTCCAACACCCAGGCCGCCACGGTGTGGACCGCCTCGAGCGCGGTGCTGTGGCCCGGCGACGGCCGCTCGGTCTATGGCGGCGTGACGGTGGCGTTCTGAGCATGGCGGCGATCGAACCAACCCCAACGACAGGGACGGCCAGCGAGGTCTACCGCGCCTTCTGGCGCTGGCACTTCTACGCCGGCCTTTTGGTGCTGCCGGTGCTGATGCTGCTGGCCCTGACCGGCGGGCTCTACCTGTTCAAGGACGAGCTGACGGCGATCGTCCACCGGCCGCTGGTGGTGGTCGCCGACAGCCCCGCGACGACGCCGGTCGCCACCTGGATCGCCAACGCCGAACTGGCCTCGGGCGGCAAGGTCCGGCGGCTGGTCGTACCGGCGCGCGGCGACCGCTCGGTCCAGCTGGAGATCGACACCGACGCCGGACCGCGCACGGCCTATGTCGATCCCCACACCGGCCAGGCCCTGGGCGTCACCGCGCCCGGCGGCCTGATGGGACTGGTCAAGCGGCTGCACAGCCTCGACATCGCAGGACCAGTCGCGAACCTGCTGGTCGAGGTCGCCGCCGGCTGGGCGATCGTGCTGGTCGCCACCGGGGCCTTCCTGTGGTGGCCGCGCGGCCAGGGCGGCGGGGTGGTGACGGTGCGGAGCCGGCCCGCCAGGCGCCTGTTCTGGCGCGACTTGCACGCGGTGACCGGCGCCTTCGCGGGGCTGGTGATCGTGTTCCTGGCCGCTACCGGCATGCCGTGGTCGGCCTTCTGGGGCAAGGAGGTCCGCCAGATCACCACCCACGCCGGCTGGGGCCGTC
Organism: Caulobacter sp. GW821-FHT09B11; assembly: GCF_059418205.1. Taxonomy (NCBI): domain Bacteria; kingdom Pseudomonadati; phylum Pseudomonadota; class Alphaproteobacteria; order Caulobacterales; family Caulobacteraceae; genus Caulobacter; species Caulobacter sp. GW821-FHT09B11. Next base: position 65,952 of record NZ_JBWKPK010000011.1, read on the forward strand.
CCAAGCCGCCGGTGGCCGAGGGCCATCACGCTGGCGCGCCCGCTCCCGCCGCACCCGCGGAGGGCGTCCCTTGGGCGCTGCAGACCCACGCCGCGCCCGCCTCCATGGCCCGTCACGCCAGCCTGGACGTCGATGCGATCGTCGCCAGGGCCCGCGCCGCGGGCCTGACCGGCGGCTTCACCCTGACCCTGCCCAAGGGCCACGGCGGAACCTGGACCGCCGCCTACATGCCCGACAAGGTGGAGGCGACCCGCGCCGTCTATCTCGACGGCGGCGACGGCCGGGTGCTGGCCGACCTCGGCTACCGCGACTTCGGACCGGCGGCCAAGGTCATCGAATGGGGCATCGCCGTGCACCAGGGCCAGGAGTTCGGCCTCGCCAACAAGCTGGTCATGCTGGTCGGCTGCGTCGCCGTCTGGCTGCTGGGCGTCTCGGCCGTGGTCATGTGGTGGAAGCGGCGGCCGAAGGGTCGCCTGGCCGCCCCGGTTCCGCCGGCCCGTCGCGGCGCCTATCTGGGCCTTCTGGCGGTCGTGCTGCCCCTGGCCGTTCTCTATCCGCTCGTCGGCGCCACGCTGGCGGCGGCGCTGATCCTCGACCTCGTCCTGCGGCGGCTGTCCCCCGCGCCGCGTCTCGGAGCCTGACTATGAAAGCCTTCGCTCTTCTTCCCCTCGCCGTCGCCGTCCTGGCGAGCCCCGCCCTGGCCGCCCCCGCGCCGAAGGTGGCTGTCGCCGACGCCTGGTGTCGCGCCGCTCCGGCCGGGGCCCTGGCCGGCGGCTGCTACGTAACCCTGACCGCAGGCGCCGACGACCGCCTGGTCGCCGTCGAGACCCCGGCCGCCAAGCGCGGCGAGATCCACACCATGTCGATGGACGGCGGCGTCATGCGCATGCGCAAGCTGGCCGACGGCCTCGCCCTGCCCGCCGGCAAGGCCGTGGCCCTGAAGCCCGGCTCCGAGCACCTGATGGTCATCGGCCCGAAGATCGCCCTGACGGCCGGCGCCAAGGTTCCCCTGACCCTGAAGTTCGCCAAGGCCCCGCCGGTGACGGTCCAGGCCCAGGTCCGCGCCGTGGGGAACCGCTGATGCGCGCGCTCGCCTTGACCCTCGGCCTCGTCGCCGCCAGCGCCCTGCCCCTGGCCGGCTGCGGCCAGAAAGACCCGGCGCAGGCTCCGCGCTCGACGATCCAGATCGGCGGGCCGTTCAACCTCGTGGACACGAACGGCAAGCCGGTCACCGAGAAGAGCCTGCTGGGCAAGCCGACGGCGATCTTCTTCGGCTTCACTTATTGCCCGGAGGTATGCCCGACGACCATGGCCGACATGACCGCCTGGCTGAAGGCCCTGGGACCGGACGCCGACAAGCTGAACGTGGTGTTCGTCTCGGTCGATCCCGAACGCGACACCCCCGCCCAGCTGAAGCTCTACCTGTCGAACTTCGACCACCGCATCCAGGGCTTCACCGGCGCGCCTGACGAGATCGCCAAGACCGCCAAGGCCTATCGCGTCTACTACAAGAAGGTCCCGCAGGAGGGCGGCGAGTACACGATCGACCACTCGTCGGCGATCTACCTGTTCGACGCCAAGGGCGGCTTCGTCGAGCCGATCGCCTACCAGTCGCCGCCCGACCGGGCGGAGGGCCAGCTTCGGCGACTGCTCGGAAGCTGAGCCCTTCCAAGGGCGGCCATGGCTTCCTACCTGCGCTTGGAACAAGACGGGAGGACGTCATGGCCGCCTTCGAACTGGCCCAGGTCAATATCGGCCGCCTGAGGGCGCCGATCGACGATCCGGCGATCAGGGACTTCGTCGACAATCTCGACCGCATCAACCAGCTGGCCGAGGCCTCGCCCGGCTTCGTCTGGCGGCTGAAGGGCGATGGGAACAACGCCACCGACCTTTCCGTCGGCGGCGATCCGCTGGTGATCCCCAACCTGTCGACCTGGACCGACATCCCGTCGCTGGGCGCCTATGTCTACCGCTCGGCCCATGTTGAGATCATGCGGCGGCGGCGCGAATGGTTCGAGCCGGCGGAGGGCCCGCACCTGGCGCTGTGGTGGGTTCCGGCCGGTCATAGGCCCACGGTCGAGGAGGCGGTTCAGAAGCTGGCCCTGCTGGCCGCCCATGGCCCGACGCCCGCCGCCTTCACCTTCCGCCAGCCCTTCCCCGCCCCGGCCGGCGAGACGGTCGAGCCGGTGCTGGACGAATGCGCGTGACGTTTCGGCCTTCCGGCGCCTGACATTCGATCCGAACGGTGCTACAGGCCCGCGCCATGAAAGCCGCCGTCGTCGTCTTCCCGGGTTCCAACTGCGATCGTGACTGCAAGGTCGCCGTCGAACGCTCCACCGGCGCTCGCGTCGAGATGGTCTGGCACCAGGAGACGGCCCTGCCGGACGACCTGGACCTGATCGTCCTGCCCGGCGGCTTCTCCTACGGCGACTACCTGCGCTGCGGGGCCATGGCCGCCCAGAGCCCGGTGATGCGCGAGGTCGTCTCGGCCGCGGGCAAGGGCGTGGCCGTCGTCGGCATCTGCAACGGCTTCCAGGTGCTGACGGAAGTCGGCCTGCTGCCCGGCGCCCTGCTGCGCAACGCCAAGCTGAAGTACATCTGCAAGCCGGTCGACCTCGACATCGTCAACGGCCAGACCCGCTTCACCGCCGCCTTCGGCGAGCAGCGCGACGCGGTGATGACCGTCGGCAACGGCGAGGGCAACTTCTTCGCCGACGAAGAGACCCTCGACCGCATCGAGGGCGAAGGCCAGGTGGTGTTCCGCTACAAGGAAAACCCCAACGGCTCGGCCCGCGACATCGCCGGCATCGTCAACGCCGGCGGCAACGTCCTGGGCCTGATGCCCCACCCCGACCGCTCGTTCGACGCCGACCTCGGCTCGGAAGACGGCGCCATCCTGTTCCGCAGCGTCTTCCAGAGCGCCTGAGGCTCCAACCGCCCGCCGCCCACGAAAAAGGGCCGGCGGAGCGAACGCCGGCCCTTCCTCCGATGGAGCGCTGCTAGCGCCCTGCTAGATCAGCGTTCGCGGTCGCGATCCGGCTGATTTTCCTGGCCGCCCGGGTTGCGGCCCTGTTCGTTCTGGCGCTGCTGTTGCTGCTGGCCCGGGGCCTGTCGCTGCGGGTTCTGCTGCTGTTGCTGCGGATTGCGGGTTTGCTCGCCCATGGGCTTTACTCCTCTTCGTTCCGCGCGCTGCCTGCGCACGAGACAGAAAACGGGCCGAGGACTCGCCGCGTTCCTCCGGCGGAGCTGCCTTAGTTCCTGCTTAGCTAATGTTTTCGCAGATGTTTTCGCGCCATGCGTCAGAGCGCGGAGCGGATGTCGGTATGGGTGAAGTCGTCGCCCTTGTAGAGCAACGGCGCGTCCAGCGACCTGGCGAGGGCATAGGAAAAACAGTCGCCCAGGTTCAACCGCGCCGGATGGCGACCTTTGCCGAAGGTCATCGCCGCCTCGATCGCCAGACGCGCTTGCGGCCGATCGACATCGACGATCTCGATCCCGAGCATCTGCAGATCCCTGTCGAGTTCGTGCGAGACAATCTCCGGCACGAAGACCTTGGCGTAAACGTGGGCGGCCTCGACCATGCTGGCGGCGGACATCGCCTTGCGCGGTTGGGCGAGCAGGATCGGGAGGAAGACCTCGCGCTCAGGTTCTCTCAAGACGATGGCCGCCAGCGCCGACGTATCGACGACGATCAACGCGGCAGGCCCTGCTCGTCATACATTTCGGCGTCGATTTCCGCCGCCGTCTTTTCGGAGATCCGAGGTCGCGCATCGACCTCACGCAGCCAGGCCTCGATCTCGGCATATCGATCGGTCTGCGCCTGCGGCTCCAGCCCCAACGCCTTCAGCGTATCGGCCAAGGCGTTGTGGATCGCGTCGGTCAGGCTGACGCCCGTGGCCTCGGCCACCTGGCGCGCCAGGGCTTCCGTCTCGGCCCGCTTGATGCTGATGCCCATTCTAGAACCACCTTCAGCTTTCTAGAATATAGCGGAATCCCCCCAGCCGCGCTAGAAGGCGCGCCCATGAGCGCACCCTCCACCGCCCCCGCCAAGTCCATGGCCGATACGGCCGCCGAATTCGGTCTGAAGCCCGAGGAATACGCGGTCGTCCTCGACCGCCTGGGCCGCGAGCCCAACCTCGTCGAGCTGGGGGTGTTTTCGGTGATGTGGTCCGAGCACTGCTCGTACAAGTCGTCGAAGAACCAGCTGAAGAAGTTCCCGATCAGCGGCCCGCGGGTGATCTGCGGTCCCGGCGAGAACGCCGGCGTCATCGACATCGACGACGGCGACGCGATCATCTTCAAGATGGAGAGCCACAACCACCCGTCCTACATCGAGCCCTACCAGGGCGCGGCGACGGGCGTGGGCGGCATCATGCGCGACGTCTTCACCATGGGCGCGCGCCCCATCGCCCTCCTGAACGCCCTGCGCTTCGGCGAGCCGGGCCACGCCAAGACCAAGCGTCTCGTGGACGGCGTGGTGGCCGGCATCGCGGGCTACGGCAACTGCGTGGGCGTGCCCACCGTCGCCGGCGAGACCAACTTCCACAAGGGCTACAACGGCAACATCCTGGTCAACGCCATGTGCGTTGGCCTGGCCAAGGCCGACAGCATCTTCTACTCGGCCGCCCCCGGTCCGAACCTGGCGGTCGTCTATTTCGGCTCCAAGACCGGCCGCGACGGCATCCACGGCGCGACCATGTCGTCGGCCGAGTTCTCGGAGGATTCCGAGGAGAAGCGCCCGACCGTGCAGGTCGGCGACCCCTTCGCCGAAAAGCTGCTGATCGAGGCCACCCTCGAACTGATGGCCACCGGCGCCGTCGCCGCCATCCAGGACATGGGCGCGGCCGGCCTGACCTCGTCGTCGGTCGAGATGGCCGGCAAGGGCGGCGTCGGCATCGAGCTGAACATGGACATGGTGCCGCAGCGCGAGACCGGCATGTCGGCCTACGAGATGATGCTGTCGGAAAGCCAGGAGCGCATGCTGGCGGTCCTGAAGCCCGGCCGCGAGCAGGACGGCCACGCCATCTTCGAGAAGTGGGGCCTGGACGCCGCCGTCATCGGCTACACCACCGACACCGGCCGCCTGGTGCTCAAGCACCACGGCGAGACGGTCTGCGACGTGCCGCTGGCCCCGCTGTTCGACGACGCGCCGCTCTATGACCGCCCCTGGACCGAGCCCAAGGTCGACGCCCGCCTCGACCCCGGCCACGTGCCCGCCCCCGAGAACTGGGACGAGGCCGTGCTGAAGGTCATCGGCTGCCCCGACATGGCCTCCAAGCGCTGGCTGTGGGAGCAGTACGACCGCCACGTGATGGCCGACACCCTGGAAGACAGCGCCACCGGCTGCGACGCCGGCATCGTGCGCATCCACGGCACCGGCAAGGCCGTGGCCGTGACCAGCGACTGCACCCCGCGCTATGTCCAGGCCGACCCGTACGAGGGCGGCAAGCAGGCCGTCGCCGAAGCCTGGCGCAACCTGACGGCCGCCGGCTCGCTCCCGATCGCCATCACCGACAACCTGAACTTCGGCAGCCCCGAAAAGCCCGAGACCATGGGCCAGATCGTGCGCGCCACCGACGGCATGGCCGAGGCCTGCCGCGCGCTGGACTTCCCGGTCGTGAGCGGCAACGTCAGCCTCTACAACGAGACCAACGGCGTCGCCATTCCGCCGACCCCGACCGTCGGCGCCGTCGGCCTGCTGACCGATTTCGACCTGCGCACGGGCTTCGGCAACGTGGCCGAAGGCGACACCCTGGTGCTGATCGGCGAGACGCACGGCGAGCTGGGCGCCTCGATCTATCTGCGCGAGATCCTGGGCCGCGAGGACGGCGCCCCGCCGCCGGTCGACCTGGCGGTCGAGCGCAAGAACGGCGACTTCGTTCGCGGCCTGATCGGCTCGGGCCTGGTGGCCGGCGTGCACGACCTGTCTGACGGCGGCCTGCTGGTCGCCGCGGCCGACATCGCCCTGGCCAGCAAGGTCGGGATCACGCTGAACGCCAGCAGCCACGCTCACGCTCACCCGTATCTCTTCGGCGAGGACCAGGCCCGCTACCTGCTGGCGACGCCCGATCCGGACGCCCTACTGGAAGCGGCCAAGGAAGCCGGCGTGCACGCCAACATCGCGGGCGTGGCCGGCGGCGAGGCCTTCGCCTCGACCGACCTGTTCTCGATCCCGCTGGCCAAGCTGCGCGAGACGAACGAAGCCTGGCTGCCCGCGTTCATGGGGTAAGGTGAAAACCTCGCCCTTCGACAAGCTCAGGGTGAGGTTTTCACTCACCCTCGGCGCTGAAATGGTCCTCATCCTGAGCCTGTCGAAGGGCGAGGACCACGCGCCTTTCGCTAAAGGAAAGCCATGCGCCTGCCGCTGATCGCCGCCCTGCTGCTGTCCCTGACCGCCTGCGCCCCGACGGCTCCGCCGCCGGGGCCGGCGCCGATCGCCCAAGGCGACAGCGTCGAAGCCTGCGCGGCGCGCGGCGGCCAGATCGAGACCGTCGGCCGCCGCGGCCTGCCGACCTGCGTCGTGCCCTACGCCGACGCCGGCAAGGCCTGCACCAGCGGCTCGCAATGCCAGGGCGGCTGCGTCCTCGAGGGCAATCTGGAAAGCCGCGACGAACCGGTCACCGGCCAGTGCCGTCGCTCGAACGTGCAGTTCGGCTGCTACGCCAAGGTCGAGAACGGCCGCGCCACCGCGACCATCTGCGTGGATTGATCTGAGGCGAGGCCGGCGGCTCCGCTTGCAAATCGCCTGCGCGCCAGTCCATCTTGAGTTGAAGTCGGGCACATAGACTCCACCTCGGGAGACGCCCATGCGGTCGATCTGGACTTTTCGAAGCGGCGCGGCCCTCGCCCTGGCGAGCGCCACCCTGGCGACCCAGGCGTGCGCCAGGCCCGAGCCCGATTTCAGCGCCTTCGACCAGACCAGGCTCATCCCGTTCGCCCCCTGGGCCGCCGGCCTGCCGCCGTTTACGGGGCCGCCGACCGTGTCGCTGCGCCTCGACGGACCGCTGGGAAGCTTCCGGCCGCCTCCGGTCGTGATGGACACCGGCTCGACCGGACTGGTGATCTCGGCGTCGGACCTGCCCGGCTATTCCCCCGCCAAGGCCGCCGGCTACAAGCCCGGCTGGGAGTTCCTCAGCAGCAGCAAGCGCCTGTGGGTCGGCCGCTGGATCCCGACGACCGTGACCTTCCTCGACGGGGCGGGCGGCGAGGTCGCGCGGGCGGAGGTTCCGATCCTGGTCGTCGATACCGAGATGCATTGTCCCGGCTACGACGTGAAGGCCGCGCCGGGGACCTGCGCGGCGCCGACATCGACCGTCAGCATGCCCAAGGGCATCGCCTATATGGGCGTGGGCTTTGGCCGGGAAGGCAACGGCCAGTCGCAGGGCACGCCCGACAAGAACCCGCTGCTGAACCTCACCGCCTTCGACGGCCGGCCGATCGCGCGGGACTCGTACCGCAAGGGCTATGTGGTGACGCGCGAGGGCGTGCGCGCGGGCCTGACCCCGGCCGTCGCCGCCGGCTTCCGGTTCGTCAAGCTGGGCGCGCCCGGCCCCGGCGGACCGCTGGACTGGCCACAGGCGCCGATGAGCGTCGCGGCCGGAAACCAGCCCGACCAGCCCGGAGCGCTGCTGATCGATACGGGCATCCCGACCATGTACCTGGGCGTGGCCGATCCGGGCGCCCTGCGCACGCGCACCGAGACCAACAACAACGACAAGGTCCCGGCCAAGGTGCTGGCGCCGGGCGAGACGGTGCGGCTGACCGTGCCGACCCGGCCGGCCACCACCTTCGCCTTCACGGTGGGCCGGCCCGATCCCGCAGCACCCACCCAGGTGCTGGTCAACTCGCCGATGCCCACGGCCTTCGTGAACACCGGCCGCCACATTCTGCGCCGCTACGAGGTGCTGTTCGACGCCGACGGCGGCTGGTTCGGCCTGCGCCCGACCGGCGACGAGGCGGGACGCTAAGCTCGCCTCAGCCCTTGGCCGGACGGCGGCGGCGCGGCACGCGCACGGTGGCCTCGCCATCCATGACCACGTCGTCGCCGACCAGGGCCGAGCAGGTCAGGGTCACGCGCGCGCTTTCCTGATCGATGGCCGCGACGGTGATGCGCGCGGTGACCACGTCGCCGATCCGCACCGGCCGGTGGAAGGCCAGGGTCTGGCTCAGATAGATCGCGCCCGCGCCCGGCAGGATGGTGCCGACCACCGCCGAACCGAACGACGCCGACAGCAGGCCATGGGCGATACGGCCGCGATAGGCGGTCTTGGCGGCGAAGGCTTCGTCCACGTGCACCGGGTTGAAGTCGTCCGAGGCTTCGGCGAACAGCTGGATGCGCTCTTCGGTGACGGGGACCTGCTTCTCGGCGGTCATGCCGACGAACAGTTCCTCGAGGATGTAGCCGCCGGTGGGGTGTTGCTCGATCATGACGCGGCGTTAGCACGGGTCGCCCCGCGCCGCAAAACCCCTACCGGCCTTCGGGTTCAAGCGCGCCAGGGTTAGGTGTGTGCGGCTAACCCGCCCGGGCGCGCGCAAATGCAAAAGACTAGAGCCCGCTAGCGGGCTCTAGGACGCGCTGGGCGGTTGGCCGATCAGTTGAGCGCAGATCGCCTCGGCGAGGGCGGCGTCGCGGGCGGCGATCGCGTCCGCCATCCGCCGGTGCAGGACGACGTCGACCATCTGGTCGTCGGGCGCCTGCTTCTCCATCTGCCAGATCCAGAAGCGGGTGGCGGTGTTCTGCAGGCTGACGACGAAACGGGCCAGGGTCGGGTTCTGGGTGGCGAAGGCCACCGCGCGGTGGAAGGCCAGGTCCATGGCCAGCATGGCCCGGAAGTCGCCGGCGGCGATCGCCTCTTCCGCACCGTCGAAGGCGCCGAGAATGGCCGGCAGGTCGGCGGGGCGATGGTTCCGGGCGGCCAGGCCAGCGGTCCTGGCCTCCAGCATCAGCCGCACCTGGAAGGCGTGCTCGATCTCGGCCACGTCCAGCGGGGCGACGATGGTGCCGACGCGGGGACGGCGCACGACCAGCCCCTCGATGGCCAGCCGTCCGAGCGCGTCGCGCACGCCGGCCAGGCCTCCGGCGTAACGGGCGGCCAGGGCCTTTTCCTCCAGCACCTGCATGGGCGCCAGGTCGCCCAGCAGGATGTCCTGCAGGATCAGCTCGTACAGCCGGGCCTTCTGCAGCCCCGGCGACCAGGCGCCGTGCGGCTCGACGCTGTTGCGCGGCCCCTTCATCGCGGCGGTGGCGGATGGTCGGTCATGCTTCGCAGTTAAGCCAAAAGGCCCCGACCGTCATTCCCGACGGGGTCTAAAATGTAAGAGACGCGAACGGCGATGCTGGCTTGGAAAGCCGCCGATCCCGTCATCTATAGGCGGCCGATGACGGCCCCCTCCCCTTCCCCTGAGCAGATCGCGACGGCTTTCCGGCTGGCGCTGGACGCCGCCGACCGCTTCGTCGGCGCCACCGCGCCCAACCCGCCGGTGGGCTGCGCCGTGCTGGCGGCGGACGGCTCGGTGCTGGCCGTGACGGCCCACGAGGCGGCGGGCGGGCCACACGCCGAGGCCGCCGCCCTGGCCGCCTGCCGCGCGGTGGGACGGCTGGACCAGGTCCACACCGTGGTCGTCACCCTAGAGCCCTGCAACCACCACGGCGCCACCCCGCCCTGCACGGAGGCGATCCTGGCCAGCCCGGCGCGAGCGGTCTGGTACGGCGCGAGCGATCCCAATCCGACGGCGGCCGGCGGAACCACGCGACTGGCGGCGGCGGGCCTGGCCGTCCGGCCGATCGCCGACCTCGCTCAACCCGACGCCGGCGAACTTCGCGCCCGCGCCCTCCGGCTGATCGCGCCGTTCGTCGCGCGACTGACCAAGGGCCGACCGTGGCTGACCATCAAGCAGGCTCTCGATATCAAGGGTTCGATGATCCCGCCGGCTGGAGCCAAGACCTTCACCTCGGAGGCTTCCCTGACCCTAGCCCACGACCTGCGGCGGCGGGCCGACGCGGTGATCACCGGCTCCGGCACGATCCTGGCCGACAGCCCGCTGTTCACCGTCCGCCGGGTTCTGGACCCGCGCCGCAAACCACGCCGCCTGGCCATCCTCGACCGCCGGGGCCGCACCCCAAGCGCCTATCTCGACGCCGCCCGCGCGCGGGGCTTCGTCCCCAGCCTGCACGGCGACATCCCCCAGGCGCTGGCCGCCCTCGCCGAGGACGGGGTCATGGAGGCCCTGGTCGAGTGCGGCCCGACCCTGCTGGCCGCCTTCCTAGAAGCCGACCTGTGGGACGCGCACCTGATCATTCGCCAAGGCGCGGACGGCGACGCCGTCACCCGCGTCCTGGCCTAAAGGAGGAGACCCGATGTTTTCCGGAATCGTCGAGCGTCTGGGCGAGGTGACCGCCGTCGAGACGGTCGCCGACGGCGCCGTGCGCCTGACCCTGCATACCGGCTTCCCCGACCTGGCCCTGGGCGAGAGCGTGGCGGTCAACGGGGCCTGCATGACCATCGTCGCCAGCGACCAGAGCGGCCGCGCCGAGGTGTTCGTCAGCGCCGAGAGCCTGGCGCGCACCAACCTCAAGGCCCTGGCGGCCGGCGGCTTCGTCAACCTGGAGCGGGCCGTGACCCTGGCCACCCGGCTATCGGGACACCTCGTCCAAGGGCATGTCGACGGCGAGGCCCGCGTGGCCTCGATCGTCCATGAGGACGGCGCCTGGAAGACCCGCTTCGACCTGCCGGCCGCCCTGGCGCCCTATTGCGTCGAGAAGGGCTCGATCGCGCTCAACGGCGTCAGCCTGACCCTCAACACCGTCGAGCCGGTCGAGAACGGCCGCTTCGCCGTCGGGGTGACCCTGATCCCCCACACCTGGACCCACACCAACCTGCAGCACGCCGCGCCCGGCGACCCGATCAATGTCGAGGTCGACGTGCTGGCCAAATACGTGGAGCGGCTATGTCACGCCTCCCTGAACGCCTGAGCGTAGCGCTGAAGCGCCTCGAGACCGGCGGCATGATCGTCCTCGTCGACGACGAGGACCGCGAGAACGAGGGCGACCTGGTGCAGGCCGCGCAGTTCTCCGACGCCGCCGCCGTGGCCTTCATGGCCAAGCAGGCCAGCGGCCTGATCTGCCTGGCCATGGACGCGCCGCTGATCGATCGCCTAGGCCTGCCGCCCATGGTCGCCGACAACCGCACGCGGCGCAGCACGGCCTTCACCGTCTCGATCGAGGCGACGCTGGGCGTCGACACCGGCATCTCGGCCGCGGACCGGGCGCGGACCATCCAGGCGGCGGTCGCCGCCGACGCCTCCCCCGCCGACCTCGTCTCGCCCGGCCACGTCTTCCCGCTGCGGGCCGTGCCCGGCGGGGTGCTGGCCAGGGCCGGCCACACCGAGGCCTCGGTCGAGCTGGCGCGGATGGCCGGCCTGACGCCGGCGGCGGTGATCTGCGAAATCATGAACGACGACGGGACCATGGCCCGGGGCGACGACCTGGCCGCCTTCTCGGCCCGTCACGACCTGCCGATCCTCAGCATCGCCGAGCTCCGCGCCTACCTGATCGCCGCCGATCCGCCGGTCGAGGCCGTGGCCAGCGCACGCCTGCCCACCCGCCACGGCCTGTTCGAAGCCCGCGCCTTCCGCAGCCGCCTCGACGGCGGCGAACACCTGGCCCTGGTGCGCGGTCCCCTGACCAGCGCGCCGCTGGTGCGGGTGCATTCCGAGTGCCTGACCGGCGACGCCTTCGGCTCGCGCCGCTGCGACTGCGGCGCCCAATTGGAAGCGGCGCTGGCGGCGATCGATGCGTCGGGCAACGGCGTGCTGGTCTATCTGCGCGGCCACGAGGGTCGCGGCATCGGCCTGGCCAACAAGATCGCCGCCTACGCCCTGCAGGACGAGGGGCTGGACACCGTCGAGGCCAACCACGCCCTGGGCTTTCCCGACGACGCCCGCGACTACGGCCCCGCCGCCGCGATCCTGCGTTCGCTGGGGATCGGCGAGGTTCGCCTGCTCAGCAACAATCCGCGCAAGGCCAAGGCGCTGGAAGGCCTGGGCGTCGCCGTGCGCGAGACCCTGCCCCTGATCGTTCCGCCCGATCCGCTGAGCGCCGGCTATCTGGCGACCAAGCGCGCCAAGCTCGGGCACCGCCTTTCCGTCCCGCCTTCGAGGATCCCCGCATGACCGCTCCCCGCTTCGCGATCGCCATCAGCCGCTTCAATCCCGAGGTCACGGGCGGCCTGCTGGCCGGAGCCCTGGCCGAGTTCGCCGAGCGCAGCGCGCCGGTCGCGCAGGCCGACATCTTCGAGGCCCCCGGCGCCTTCGAGCTGCCGCTGATCGCCCAGGCCCTGGCGCGGACGGGCCGCTACGCCGGGATCGCCTGCCTGGGCTGCGTCATCAAGGGCGACACCGCCCACTTCGAGTTCATCAGCGCCGGTACGGCCTGGGGCCTGGTCAGCGCGGGCCTGGCCACCGAGACCCCGATCGCCTTCGGGGTGCTGACCACCTACACCGACGAACAGGCGCAGCTGCGCAGCCGCGACGACGCCGGCAACAAGGGCCGCGAAGCGGCGGCGGCCTGCGTCGAGGCGGCGACGACGTTGCGGGCGATCCGGGCGGCGTGAGGCCTCCCTCTCTTCCCGTCATTCCCGCCCTCGTGGCGGGAACCCCTGGTTCCGCTTGCACGTGCGGCGCCAGCGGATCGCTGGCGATCCGCCCCATCTGCACTTGCGGCTGACAGAGGGGTTCCCGCCACGAGGGCGGGAATGACGGGAGAATAGAGAGAATAGAAGGCCTACGCGTAGGTCACGTTCTCCAGCGAGAACACGAACGGCTTGGCGTCGTGGCCTTCGCCGCCGCCGGTCATGACGATGTCGGCGCCTGCCATGCCGATCAGGTTGATCTCGGTGTTGACCTGCTGGACGACGGCGCTGGTCAGCGGCTCGCCTTCGCGCACCTGCGAGACCGCGCCGATCCAGATCGTCGGCTTGAAGGTGAAGATCACCTGGCTGCCGGGAAAGAGGGCGCGGGTCTGGACATAGGGCTTGCCGGCCCGGAACACCGTGACCCCGACCGAGCCCTGGGCCAGCTGGTTGATCACCCCGAAGGCCTCGGGCGAGGTGGTCTGGTCGGTGAGCTGCAGGCTCTCGCCAGAGGCCGTGCTTACCACCGTGGCCACCTGGCCGTTCTCGATCGCCAGCTGCGGCGAGACGTTGCCCCAGGCGTCGATCACCCCGATCGTCACCGCCGCCGGCCAGACGAAGGGATGGCTCCATCCGGGCGCGCAGTTCTGGATCACCAGCCAGGCGGACGAGGCCTCGTCGGCGGCCGGGGTCACCGGCTTGCCGAACACCAGCACCTGGGTTCCGGGGCCGCCGTTGGAGCGGTTGACGAAGTTGAGCTTCACCTCCGGGCCGGTCGAGGCGGCGGTCGCCGTCAGGCTCTCGGGCTGAGCCTCGGCCTCGGCCGGCGCGGCCGGGGCGGGCGAGGCGGCGACATCCTCGGCCAGCGCCGAGATCGCGGCCGGATCGGTCGCGCCGTTGGCGCTCTTGGCGGTGATGGTCTCCATGGTCGTGCCTCCCCGACGGCGATTTTCCGCAATCGAAGATAGCATACAACCGAAGCGAAAGCCGTCGGCAAGATCGCCGTTTCAGTTTCGGCGGCCCAGGGCCTCGATCAGCGCCAAGCGCGCACGAACCGCCTCGCCCGCGGCCGGGCCGGCGCCATAGGCGAAGGCCGATCCGTCGATCGGCTTGCCGCTGCGGGCGTCGACCACCACCGGCTCGGCGGTCTGGCCCGTCTCGCGGTCGACCAGGCAGCTGGCGATCCCTTCCTTGGCGAGATGGCGGTTGCCGAAGGCCAGCAGCGCCGTCAGCACCGGACCGAAGTCGCGGCCCATTTCCGTCAGCACATATTCGTGGCGCACGGGCCGATCCTGGTAGGGCCGCCGCTCGAGAAAGCCGGATTCTACAAGCGCCCCGAGGCGCTTGGTCAGAATGTTCGGCGCGACCCCGAGGCTCTTTTCGAAGGCGTCGAAACGGGTGAGGCCGTGAAAGGCGTCCCGCAGGATCATCAGGCTCCAGACGTCGCCGACGCGTTCCAGCGTGCGGCCGACGGGGCACTGTCCAGGATCGAAGGCGCGCGTGGTCATGGAGGAAAGATAGGGCCTCGCTAGCAAAATGAAAGCCGGTCACTTGCAATTCGAAAGCAACTTGCCATCTGCAAGTCACGCCGGGCCGAGCGCCGAGGCGACAACCATCCCGAGGGGATAGAGACCATGAGCAAGCAACAGTTTCCCGGCGCGGCCCTGGTGACGGGCGCCTCCACCGGCATCGGCGCCACCTATGCCGACCGCCTCGCCAGGCGCGGCCACGACCTCGTGCTGGTCGCCCGCGACGCCAAGCGCCTCGCCGACCTGGCTGAACGCCTGAAGGCGCAGACCGGCGTCAAGGTCGACGTCATCCAGGCCGACCTGACGAACGCCGCCGACCTGGCCCGCGTCGAGGCCCGGCTGCGCGACGACGCGTCCATCGACCTCCTGATCAACAACGCCGGCGCGGCCCTGGCCGGCGACTTCGTCGACCAGGACCTCGACAAGGTCGACAACCTGATCCAGCTGAACGTGGTGTCGGTGACCCGCCTGGCCCACGCCGCGGCCGGCGCCTTCAAGGCCCGCGATCGCGGGGCGATCGTCAACATCTCGTCGGTGGTCGGCCTGCTGCCGGAGTTCCGCTCGCCGGTCTACGGCGCGACCAAGGCCTATGTGACCTACTTCACGCAAGGCCTGCGCAGCCAGCTGCCGGACAGCGTAAAACTGCAGGCGGTGCTGCCCGGCGCCACCCGCACCGAGATCTGGGACCGTTCGGGCGGCGGCGGCACGGCGGCGCTCGATCCCTCGACCCTGATGGAGGTCGGCGACCTGGTGGACGCGGCCCTGGCCGGCTTCGATCAGGGCGAGCTGGTCACCATCCCCTCCCTGCCCGACGCCGCCGACTTCGCCGCCTATGACGGCGCGCGGCTGAGCCTGGCGCCAAACCTGTCGCGCGACCGGCCGGCGGCCCGCTACCAGGTCCCCGAACACGCCTGACCCCTGGACGGCGGCGGCGCGGAACGAAAGCCGCCGCCGTCCGCTCCCCCTTCGCCAGCAGGGAGGCGCGCCATGTCCGTCATCGCCAATCTCGACGAATTCATACTGGAGGAGTCCGAGCACGGCATCTTCCTGACGCTCACCGCCGACGACGAACAGACCCTGCGTGTGCGGGTGACTCTCGACGACCTCGAAGAGATCATGGAAGTCATCGACGAGGTGTTCGGCGTCGAGGTCGAGGCGGCCAACGACGAGGAAGACGAGGCCTGAAGAGCCCCCCTCGCTCGCCCGCGAAAAAGATTTCAGACCTGAAAAATATCGCAACGCACGGCTTGCTTGAGCCCGCCCGCAATGCTCTAGGTTGAGGCGAGCGGCGGGGCTCCATCATGTCGGCAAGCCATGACCGCTCTCGTGTGAGTGAGGGGTTTGATGGCGGGTTCGGTGAGGACGCTCAGCCTGGTGCTGGGCACGGATAACGCGGACAACTGGACCGGCGGCGAAACCGCCGACACCTATGCCGGCGCCGATGGCGACGACAAGCTGCACGGCGGCGCGGGCGACGACACCGTCTGGGGCGACAACGGCGACGACACGATCTGGGGCGACAGCGGCGGCGACACCCTGCGCGGCGGCCCCGGCCAGGACTGGATCTACGCCGGCGCCGGCTGGGGCGACCAGGCCGACGCGCCCGACGCCGTCAACACCCTCTACGGCGAAGACGGAAACGACGTCCTGATCGGCGGCTGGGGCAAGGACACCCTCTACGGCGGGGCCGGCGACGACTCCGTGCTGGGCGACAAGGGCGACAAGCTCTATGGCGGCGACGGCTCCGACTACGTCCGTCTCTACTCCGGCGGCGACGCGATCCAGAACGGAACCGACACCGTGCTGGACGGCGGGGCCGGCGCCGACTTCGTCGACATCTGGAACGGTTCGACCATCACCGGGGGCGCGGGCGCCGACAGCTTCGTGGCCATGTCCCCGTGGTACGGAAGCCAGCCGTCGCTCAACGCCGTCATCACCGACTTCAACCGCGCCGAGGGCGACTGGGTCCAGATCACCTGGCGCTTCAGCACCACGCCGGTGGTCTGGCGCGGCGCGGTCGACCAGGGCTTCTCGCTGACCAACGGCCAGACCTTTTCGGCCAGCGACTACGGCTCGACCTATCAGCAGGTCTGGACCTGGATCTCGAACGGTTCGACCTACCTGATCCTCGACGTCAACCGCGACGGCGTCCTCAACACCGGCCCCGGCGTCAATCCCGACTTCGTTGTCGAACTGAAGGGCGTGTCCGGCCTGACCGCGAGCGATTTCGGCGCCTCCACCCTGACCGCGATCAACGGCACGACCGAGGCCGACACCTTCAACGGCACGTCCGGCGTGGACGTCTATTACGGGATCAACGGGGCCGACCAGCTTCACGGCGGCGGCGACGCCGACGTGCTGTACGGCGACAACGGCAACGACAAGCTGTGGGGCGAAGGCGGGGCCGACAAGCTCTATGGCGGCGCGGGCGACGACATCATCTACGCCGGCCTGGCCGACGCCGAGGTGTCGGGCGGCTCCGGCAACGACGTCATCTACATCGCCCAGCTGGGCGCCAACAACGGCGCGGCGGAAACCCGCCAACTGCAGGAAATCGTCGGCGGCGCGGGCGCCGACCGTTTCGTCATGGGCCCCTACTTCTGGGGCTCGGTGCTGGTGCTGTGGGGGCACGAAAACCGCTACGACGCGCTGAACTCCGACATGGACGCCCTGGACCTGTCGGGCGCCAGCGGCTTCGTCCAGGTCAATCTGACATCCAGCGCCGAGCAGCAGACCGGCATGGGCCTGGTGTCGCTGAACTCGATAGAGTCCGTTCAGGCCGGCGACTACGGATCGACCCTGATCGGCAACTACAGCGCCAACAGTCTGCTTGGCGGGGCGGGGAACGACCACCTCGACGGCGGCTTCGGCGCCGACTTCCTGATGGGCGGCCGGGGATCGGACACCTATGTCGTCGATGACGTCGGCGACATCGTGCTCGAGGCGGCCAACGCGGGCGACGACAAGGTCATCTCCCACACCGACTGGACCCTGGGCGCCAATCTGGAGACGCTGATCCTTTCCCAGGAAGGCTGGGGCTTCTACGGCGCCGGCAACCAGCTGAACAACGCCCTCCTCGGCAACAGCTACGACAACAGGCTTTCGGGCGCCGGCGGCGCGGACTGGCTGAGCGGCCAGGCCGGCGACGACACGCTCGACGGCGGAAGCGGCGACGACCGGCTGGAAGGCGGCGCCGGCAAGGACATCCTGTTCGGCGGGGCCGGCGCCGACGTGATGATCGGCGGCGCGGGCGACGACCTCTACCTGCTCGACGACCTGACCGACACCATCGTCGAACAGGCCGGCGAGGGCGAGGACCAGGTGATCGCCGCGTTCTCCTACACGCTCGGCGACCACTTCGAGCAGCTGATCCTGACGGGCTCGGCGGTGCGGGGAACCGGCAACGCGCTGAACAACGCCATCCTCGGCAGCGGCCTGGCCAACAACCTGTTCGGCGGGGCCGGCGCGGACTGGCTGAGCGGCCAGGCCGGCGACGACCTGCTGATCGGCGACGACGGCGACGACCAGCTCGAGGGCGGCCTGGGCGCCGACTGGCTGGACGGCGGCGCCGGCGCGGACATCATGGCCGGCGGCGCGGGCGACGACGGCTATGTCGTCGCCGAGGCGGGCGACCGGGTGATCGAACGCCCCGGCGAGGGCTACGACCGGGTGTTCGCGTCGGTGTCCTGGACCATGAGCAGCGGCGTCGAGCAACTGGTCCTCAGCGGCTCGGCCGTGGAAGGCCTGGGCAACGAGCTGAACAACGCCATCCTCGGCAACGCCCAGAACAACATCCTGTTCGGCGGGGCCGGCGCCGACTGGCTGAGCGGCCAGGACGGCGGCGACGTGCTGAACGGCGGCGACGGCGAAGACCGGATGGAAGGCGGCGCGGGCGACGACCGGCTGATCGGCAGCTACGGGCAGGACGTGATGATCGGCGGAACCGGCGACGACGAATACTTCGTCAACGACGGCAACATCGTCATCGAACAAGCCGGCGAAGGCTACGACCGGGTGTTCTCGTCGGCGGCCAGCTATGTGCTGGGCGAGAATGTCGAGGACGTGATCCTGACCGATGGCTTCCACGCGACCGGCAACGCCCTGAACAACGCCATCCTCGGCAACGGCTACTTCAACAGACTGGTCGGCGGCGCCGGCGACGACTGGATCAGCGGCCAGGGCGGCGACGACACGCTGGACGGCGGTCTAGGCGCCGACATGCTGATCGGCGGAACGGGCAACGACGAGTACTCTGTCGATGACCTCCGGGACGTCGTGGTCGAGCAGGCCGGCGAAGGCGTCGACACGGTGATCTCGTCCGTTTCCTGGATCCTCGGCGACAACCAGGAACAGCTGATCCTGACGGGCGCGGCGGTGAGCGGAGCCGGCAATGCGCTGAACAACGCCCTGTCGGCCAACGACCAGGACAACCTGCTGTTGGGCGCCGGCGGCGACGACTGGATCTATGCCGGGGCGGGCGACGATTTCATCGACGGCGGCAGCGGCGACGACTGGCTGACGGGCGGA
Organism: Caulobacter sp. GW821-FHT09B11; assembly: GCF_059418205.1. NCBI lineage: Bacteria > Pseudomonadati > Pseudomonadota > Alphaproteobacteria > Caulobacterales > Caulobacteraceae > Caulobacter > Caulobacter sp. GW821-FHT09B11. The sequence goes on from NZ_JBWKPK010000011.1 coordinate 84,637, forward strand.
AGCGGCAACGACACCCTGGTGGGCGGCGCCGGCGACGACACCCTGTTCGGCGACTCGGGCGCCGACACCTTCGTGGCCTCCGTGGACAACGGCTACGACCGTATCGTCGGCTTCGACGCCGGCGACAGGATCGACGTCAGCGCGCTGGTCGCGGCCGGGATCACCTGGAACATCCAGATGATCAGCGACCAGGGCATCCAGATCGCCTTCTCGAACGGCGGCGGCATGTGGCTGCAGAGCTTCGCCCTGCCGACGCTGTCGTCGGACGGCCTGTTCCTGGTCGCCTGACCGTCCGCCCCGCCCGCCGATCGCGGGCGGGGCGACGACCTATCGCGCGGCGGCCGCGGCGATCTCGTCCAGCCTTGCGTCGAACGCCCGGCTCGCCTGCACCACCGTCGCCACCGAGCCCTTGAAGAAGGGCTGGGGGATGGTTTCGAAGTCGTCGGTGGGCTTGTGGTACTCGAGATGGTCCTCGACGCCGAAATAGACCCACGGCACGCCCTTCTCGGCGAAGGCCCCCTGGTCGGACTGGAAGGTCCAGTTGTTGTCCTTGCCGTCGGCGTCGGTGTCGTGGCCCTGCTTGAGGGTCACGGGCGCGGTCTTGGCGACCTCGTCGAGGATGGGTTTGAGGAACGGCTGCGGCCCGGCCCCGGAGACGTAGAGCTCGCCCTTGGCGTTCTTGCTCAGCATGTCGAAGTTCACCGCCAGGCCGATGTTCGCCAGCGGGATCGAAGGTTCGGCGGCGAAGGCCTTGGCGCCGCGCAGGCCGCTCTCCTCGGCGTCGAGGGCGACGATCAGCACGTCGTGCCTGGGCGGCTTTTCCTTGAACGCCTCGGCCACCGCCAGCAGGCCCGCCACGCCCGAGGCGTTGTCGTCGGCGCCGTTGTAGATCTGGCCGTTCCTGACCCCGATGTGGTCGTAGTGGGCGGTGACCAGCAGCACCTTGCCGCCAGCTTCGCTCCCCTTGATGCGGGCCACGAGGTTGACGCCGGTGACCACAACGCCGTCCTTGCGGGTGAAGCGGAACGGCCGCTCGAAGCCCTCGCCGATCGGCGACAGGCCGACGCCCTTGAAACGCTCGAGGATGTAGGTGCGGGCCAGTTGCGCGCCGGGCGAGCCGACCGCCCTTCCCTGCATGGCGTCGCTCGACAGGATCCTGACGTCGTCAAGCGCCAGGTCGCCCGGGCCGGCCAGCGCGGGCCCGGCGAGGCCAGCGAGGCCGGCGAGAGCGGCGGCGAACACGAGCGCGGAGGGGGCGGTGAAAAACGGACGCATCAAGGCTCTCGGTTACCTGTCTTCGGCTCGCCCGGACGCCGAAGCGGCGGGCGCTTCGAAGGTTTGATCATCCGGCGCCGGATCACGCAACCGACGGCGGCCGGACGGGGCGGCGATCATCGACCGCCTCCCGCGAAATCGTTCGGCCCCGCCTCGCGGATCCAGCGGTAGTCCACGACGTGGTCTTCGCGGAAACTGCGGCGGGCGGCCTCGCGGACCGCTTCTGGTCCGTCGACGGCGCAGCCGGAGGCCTCCACCGAACGCACCCCGGGCCAGGGCGGCTCGGCGTCGCCCTCCGACCCGCAGAGAACCATCCACATCCGCAACGCCTTGACGCCGCCGTCGCCCGGATCGCGCTCGACGACCTCGAAGGCCAGATATTCGTATGCGCCTTCGACCTCGGACGGCTGGGCGATGTCGGCCAGGGTTCCCGGCCGCGACGGCGCACCATCCACGAGATGCAGCTGCAGGATCGGAGGCGTCCCGCCCACGATGAGGTGAGGCAGGACAAGCCAGCTATAAGCGGCGGGCCTGACAGGCCGACCTTCCTGGTCGACATCACGGCTCAACTGCAGGATCTCGCCGCCGCGAACCAGGATCGCGTTGTCCCTGGCGCAGGAAGGCCACCGCCCCAGGGGACGCTCGCCGCGAAACCGGCAATTCTCTTCCTTCGAGACCCATAGCCCATCACGCAGGCGCGGCGCGCCGGCGACGTCGGCGAGCCCGAACACCGGCTCCCGCGTGATCATCGGCGTGCATCCGCCCAGCCCCATCGCGATCGCCGCCGCGACCGCAACCCCCAACCACCGCATCACGTCGACCTCACGTGAAATTCACGGATGCGTGAGTGTTGCGTGAGATTGCGTTATCGTCAAGCGGGATCGACGGCGGGCGCTCGCCCCTGCGTCGATTGCACCTGGGCGCGACACCCGCCATATGCGCGATCTTAAGGTTTATCGGGCATCTAGCCCTTCCAAGGATCGGAGACTCCGCCCCATGCCCATGGCGCCCGACGTGCTCGAAGCCCGCCTGAACGCGGCCTTCCCGGACTCCGAGATCGTGCTGACCGACCTCGCCGGCGACGGCGATCACTACAAGGCGCGCATCGTCTCGCCGGCCTTCCGCGGCCTGAACCGCGTCAAGCAGCACCAGATGGTCAACCGCGCCCTGGCCGACGTGCTGGGCGGCGAGCTGCACGCCCTGGCGCTCGAAACCGCCGCCCCCACGGAGTAAGGCCCTTGCGCTATCGTCCGTTCGGCAAGGAAGGCATGGCGATCTCGGCGATCACGCTGAGGCTGGCCGACCATCCGCGCATGAGCGGCAAGGACTGGCGCAGCCTGATCTTCACGGCCCTCGAAGCCGGCATCAACAGCTTCGAGGTGCACGGCTCGTCCAACGCCCTGCTGGAGGGCGTGGGCGAGTCCCTGACCACCATCGAGCGGCGGCTGCTGTTCGTGGGCTGGCGGCTGCGCAGCGGCGGCGAGCTGCTGAGCGCCCAGGCCGCGCACGACACGGTCGACCTGGCCGTCGAGCGCTGCGGCCTGTCCTATGTGAACCTGGTCACGGTCGACGACCCGGGCTCGGCCTTCCCGCCCTCGGCCCTAGCCGCCCTGCAGGGCCTGCGCCAGTCGGGCCTGATCCAGTCCCTGGGCCTGGCCAGCCGCGGCGACAGCCAGGAGCGCCATCTGGCCACCGGCGTGTTCGACGCCCTGGCCGCGCCGTTCAACCTGTCTTCGGGCTGGGCCGACCGCCACCGGGTCCGCAACGCCTTCGGCCGCGACGTGGCGGTGATCGGCGAGGACTTCTGGCCCCAGTCGATCCGCGACCGCGAAGCCAGGCCGATCTTCAAGAAACCGTCGCTGTGGCGTCGCCGCACCGATCCGCTGGCCAATCTGGGCGGCTACGACTTCCTCGACAGCACTCCCGGCTGGACCGGCCAGGAGCTCTGCCTCGGCTACGCCCTGACCGAGCCCTCGCTGGCCACGGTGCAGGTCATCACCCGCAAGCGCGACAAGCTGGAAGCCCTGGCCAGGGTGACCGAGCGCGACCTGCCGACCGGATGCGCCGCCCAGATCGAGATGGCGCGGTTTTCGGCCGAACAGGCCGATGGGGCCAAGCGCCGCGCTTGACCCGGGGCCTTGCGGCGCCTAGCTGAGAGGCTACGCCCAAGGAATTCCCCGTCATGACTGAAGTCGCCGCCTCTCCCGCCATCGAATTCATCGCCAAGACCGTGGCCGAGCACCCGGTGGTGCTGTTCATGAAGGGCGTGCCCGACCAGCCGCGCTGCGGCTTCTCGTCGGTGGCCGTGCAGATCCTCGACCACCTCGGCGTCGAGTTCGTCGGCGTCGACGTGCTGCAGGACGACGAGCTGCGCCAGGGCATCAAGACCTTCACCGACTGGCCGACCATTCCGCAGCTCTACGTCAAGGGCGAGTTCGTGGGCGGCAGCGACATCGTCCGCGAGATGTTCCAGTCGGGCGAGCTGAAGACCCTGCTGATTGACCAGGGCGTGATCTCGGCCTGACCGGGTGAGCCGCCTCTTCGTCCCGCCCAGCGACGCCTATCCCCTGACCTTCGAACCGAAGGCGTCGGACATCGACGCCAACGGCCACGTCAACAACGTGGTCTATCTGGGCTGGGCCCAGGACCTGGCGATCGCGCACTGGGAAGCCTGGGCTTCGGAAGAAGAGCGGGCTCCCTGGAGCTGGGTCGCCCGCCGGCACGAGATCGACTACCGCCGCGAACTGCTGCCGCACGAGGTGGCCACCGGCTATACCTGGGTGGGCGAGCTGAAGGGTCCGCGCTTCGAGCGCTATGTCCGCATCGACGGCCCCGACGGCGAGATGTGCGCCCAGAGCCGCACCGACTGGGTGCTGATAGACATCGCCGCCAAGCGCCCGGCCCGGGTGCTGCCCTGGATGATCGAGCGCTTCACGCCGAAGGGGTGAGGCCTACCGACCGCCCGCATTTCCTTTCTTCCCGTCATTCCCGCCCTTGTGGCGGGAACCCCTGGTTCCGCCCGCACGTGAGGTTCAAGCGGACTGCTCAGCAGTCCGCCCCTACCGCCCTTGCGGCTGACAGAGGGTTTCCCGCCACAAGGGCGGGAATGACGGGAATTAGAGGTTGGTGGCGACGGGATTCAGCACCCGCACCGCCCGCGCTCCGCTCAGGCCCAGCTCGCTCCAGCCGAACCGCACCTCGACCGCCTCCGGCCCGGCCGCCTTGCAGGTCTCCAGCCGCCGCCGCGCGAAGGCCACGGCCGGTACACCGCCCTTCCGCTCGACGAAGAAGCGCAGGTCCTCCTTGCGCAGGCAGCCGGCCGACTTCAGGCGGACGACCAGGCCGTCGGCCTCGGCGCGCACGCCCAGCAGCGGCTCCAGCTCGCCCGGCGCGTCGGGTCCGGCCGGCAGCAGGCGCGGCGGCCCCGCGGGAACGGTGGCGCAGCCTGAGAGCAAGAATCCGGCCAGCAGCACGCGGCGGTTGAAAAAGACGCCCATGGCCGCCAAGGTCGCCCGGCGCGAGGGTGCGCGCAACAGTGGGGCCTCTGGAAATGCGTGGAAAGTCTCTGGCGTGGGCGGCGGCCGCCGCGCTCTGCATGGCCGCCGGGTCGGCGCGCGCCGAAAATCCGAAACTCGATGACGAGATCGCCCGGCTGACGACCATGGGCAAGATCCCAGGCGTGGCCGTCGCCGTGATCGAGAACGGCAAGGTCGTCCACGTCACGGCGATGGGCGTGCGCAACCAGAAGGGCGATCCCCTGACCCCGCAGACGGTGATGTACGCCGCCTCGCTGACCAAGACGACCTTCGCCTACTACGTGATGATGCTGGTCGACGAGGGGAAGCTCGACCTCGACAAGCCGATCGCCGAGATCCTTCAGAAGCCCCTGCCCGACTACAAGGCCTATGCCGATCTCGCCGGCGATCCGCGCTGGCGCAGGATCACGCCGCGCATGCTGCTGACCCACTCGGCGGGCTTTCCGAACTTCCGCTGGCTGAACCCCGACGAGAAGCTCGACATCAAGTTCGAGCCGGGCAGCCGCTACGCCTATTCGGGCGAGGGCCTCAACCTGATGCAGTTCGTCATCGAGCAGGGCCTGGGTCTGAAGGTCGGCGAGGACATGGACAGGCGCCTGTTCAAGCCGCTGGGCATGAACCGCTCGGGCATGGTCTGGCGCGACGACTTCGTCACCGACCTCGCCGACGGGCGCCAGGCCGACGGCAAGTGGGAGCCGCACGACGACCGCTCCAGCGTCAAGGCGGCCGGCTCGCTGGACACCACGATCGACGACATGGGCAAGCTGGCGGCGGCCATCGCCGGCGGCTGGGGCCTGTCGAAGAAGGCCCGCGCCGAGTTCTCGCGCGGCAGCCTGGCGATCCCGGCCGCCTACCAGTTCCCGCCCTTCACCGAGGACAAGAACCCCGACAACGCCAGGATCAAACTGGCGGCGGGCGTGGGCGTCGTCACCTTCGACGGGCCGCAGGGCCACGCCTTCTTCAAGGGCGGGCACAACGACATCACCGACAACATGCTGGTCTGCGTCGAGAAGCGCCGGCGTTGCGTGGTGGTGCTGACCAACGCCGGCGACGGCCAGCGGATCATCCCATCGATCGTCAAGGCGGCCCTGGGCGAGACGGGCCTGCCGTGGGGCTGGGAATATACCCGGCTGCTGCCGGTGGAGGCGAAGTAGCGCCGAGCTGGAACACTGCGGTTTTTGGTACCGTCATTCTAGGGCGCGGGCGTGAAGCGCCCTAGCCGCCCGGCCGCTCCAGCGCCTCGGCGTCGTCGACCACGGCGCTCTCGGGCGTGGTGGTCAGGATCGCGCCGGCCGAGGCGGCGACGATGCAGGCGATGGCGGCCCACTGCTGCAGCGAAAGGTGCTCGGCCAGCACGAAGAGGCCGGCCAGGGCGCCGATCGCCGGCTCGACGCTGAGCATGACGCCGAAGGTGCGCTTGGGGATGCGCTTGAGGGCGATCATCTCCAGCGAATAGGGCACGGCGCTGGAGCAGACGGCGACCACCAGGCCCAGCAGCATCAGTCGCGGGTCGAGCAGGGCCGCGCCGGCCCCGGCGATGCCGAACGGCACGACGATCAGGGCCGCCACGCTCATGCCCAGCGCCACCGAGCGGCCGCCGTGCAGGTGGCCCAGGCGCTTGCCGGCGACGATATAGAGCGCCCAGCAGACCGCCGCGGCCAGGGCGAAGGCGACGCCGACGGGGTCGAGCGCCGGCCCGCCCAGCTTCAGCGGCAACAGCAGCATCAGGCCGAAGGCGGCCAGGCCGATGCACAGGAAGTGGCTGGGCTTGCGCGCGTGCAGCAGCGACAGGGCCAGCGGCCCCATGAACTCGATCGCCAGGGCCACGCCCAGCGGGATGGTGCGCAGGGCCATGTAGAAGCAGAGGTTCATCACCCCGGTGGCCGCGCCGTAGAAGACGACGCCCATGATGTCGCGCCGGCTGAGCGGAAAGCGCCAGGGCCGCCACAGGACCAGCAGCAGCAGGGCCGCGAAGCCCACCCGGTAGGCCGAGGTTCCCTGCGCCCCGACCAGCGGGAACAGGCTCTTGGCGAACGAGGTGCCGCCGGCCAGCGTCACCATGCCCCCGAACAGGGCGGCATAGGGCAACAGCGCGTCGAGCGCGGGACGGCGGAGGGCGACGGAGGACATGCCCGGAAAATAGGCGTCGATCCTCGACGCTTCTCGCCGAAATTCGTCGTATACCGCCTGAAACAGGCGATATCGGAGGCCCGAATGACGAAATCCGTCACCCTCGACAATTTCGACCGCAAGCTTCTGGAACTGGTCCGCCGCGACAACCTGGAGCCGGCCCGCAGCCTGGCGCAGAAGGTCGGCCTGTCGGAAAGCGCCGTGCTGCGCCGCCTGCGGCGGCTGCGCAAGGAAGGCGTGATCGTCGCCGACGTGGCCATCGTCGATCCGGCCCGGCTGAACGCGGGCCTGACCATGCATGTGCTGGTGGAGATGGAGCGGGAAGGCAGCGCCCTCTTCAACGCCTTCGCCGCCGGGGTGGCGGCCCGCAAGGAGGTGCTCAGCGCCTGGCACGTGACCGGCAGCACCGACTTCCTGCTGACCGTCACGGTGCCGACCATGGAGGCCTACGAGGCCTTCACCCACGAGGTGCTCAACGACGACCGGCGGGTGCGCTCGTTCATCACCCTGGTCGGCATCCGCGAGATCGTGCGGCTGGATCCCTCGCGCGCGCCGCTGGTGGAGTGAGCGCGGTCGGAAGCATCCCAAAGGTGGAACGCAATCCCACAATATCCGTAAAGGTTGTTGACGCCGCGCCTGATGGATGTCGAAATCGACTCAACTAAGTCGGGAGGCGAACTCATGAAGGCGCATGTCATCGCGATCGGCCTGGCCCTGGCCTCGGCTTCGGCGCTCGCCACGGCCGGCGGAGCGGCCGCCAGCACCTGGCACTGGGCCCAGGCCTCGACCAAGGCGGACGCCATGGCCGCGGCGAGCGCCCAGGCCGAGGCCAAGGCGCAACGCAAAGGCACCTGCTTCAAGCCCGCCGCGACCCTGGACGTGTGCCGCCAGACCGCCGACGGCTTCAGCTGCCGCGCCGACAGCGCCGATGCGCTGGGAACCTGCGTGGCGTCGAACGACTGGGTGCGGACGTCCCTGCGCATGTCGCCGCGAACGACGCCCCAGTCGGCCTTCCCGGAAATGTGGTCGCGCGCCCAGTCCGTCAGCTACCCCAACTATCCGGGCTCGCCCTACGTGCCCGGCGTGTACGTTCCGCCGCCGCCGCTCCCCACCCAGTGAGCCCGGTCGCCTGATCGCAGGATCCAGTCATGCTCGGCGACGCCGCCCCGATGGGCTTTCTGGCGGTCGGCGACTTCGGCAAGGCGCGCGCCTTCTACGAGGGCGTGCTGGGCCTGGCCTTCGTCAGCCAGGACGACTTCGCCCTGGTTCTGAGGGCCGGACCGATCTTCGTGCGCATCACCACGCCGCCGCAGCCGCTCATCGCGCCCTACACCGTGTTCGGCTGGCGGGTGCACGACATCGACGCGGCCGTCGCTGAGCTGACAGGCAAGGGCGTGGCCTTCGAGCGCTATGCCTTCTTCGGCGAAGACCAGCGTCCCGACGGCGTCTGGAGCGCGCCCGGCGGCGACAAGGTCGCCTGGTTCAAGGACCCGGACGGCAACCTCTTGTCGCTGTCGCAGCACGTCGCCTGAGGCGATGGGGCTGACGCACTCTCAGGTCGGAAGCCCCCCCCTGACGCCCTCTCCCTAGCTCCACGGCCCCGGCTTGCGGCTGGGCGCGCTGGTCGGCACGGCCGTCTCCAGGCGCTGACGCGTCCCCTGCCCGATCGCCAGCTGCAACAGAGCCTCGATCCGGTTACGGGTGGCCGGGTGGGTCGAGAACAGGTTGTCGGCGCCGCGGCCGGCCAGCGGGTTGATGATGAACATGTGGGCCGTGGCCGGATTGCGCTCGGCCTCGTGGTTGACCACGCCGCCGCGGGCATAGGCGTCGATCTTCTCCAGGGCGCGGGCCAGACCCCGGTTGTCGCCGGCGATCTCCGCGCCCACCCGGTCGGCCTCGTATTCGCGCGAGCGGCTGATGGCCATCTGCACCAGCATGGCGGCGATGGGCGCCAGGATCGCCAGGGCGATGGCGCCGATGACCCCGCCCGGACGCTCGTCGTTCTCGCGCGAGCCGCCGAAGAAGAAGGCGAAGTTGGCCAGGGCCGATATCGCGCCGGCGATGGTCGCCGTCACGGTCATGGTCAGGGTGTCGCGGTTCTTCACGTGGGCCAGCTCGTGGGCCATGACGCCGCGGATCTCGTCGCGGTCGAGCATGGCCAAGAGGCCCGTCGTGGCGGCCACGGCGGCGTTCTCGGGATTGCGGCCGGTGGCGAAGGCGTTGGGCTGGTCGCTGTCGATGATGCAGACGCGCGGCATGGGCAGGCCGGCGCGCTGGGCGAGGTCTCGCACGTCGCGGGCGTAACTGCGCACCAGCGGCTCGGGATGGCTCTCGTCGACCTCGACCGCGCCATAGGCCCGCAGCACGATCTTGTCGGCGTTCCAGTAGGAAAAGACGTTCATGCCGGCGGCCAGCACGAAGGCGATCAGCATGCCCGTGGCGCCGCCGATCATGTAGCCGGCCCCGACGAACAGGGCCGTCAGGCCGGCCAGCAGAGCGAAGGTCTTGAAGTGGTTCATGGCCTTTGAGGGTATGGATCAGTCGAAGATGTCGAAGAGGTCGAAGCGCTTCTTCTTGTGGTGGCCGTGGCGACGGTAGTCGTCGTCATGGTCGTAGCGCTTGCGGTCGTCTTGGCGCTTGTGCTGGTCGCGCCAGCTGTCGTCGTAGCGACGGGGCTCGGGCCTTGGTTCGGGCCTGGACTCATAGGTCGGCTGGGCGCGGTTGAAGGGCGAAGGCGAGGGTTGGGGCGCGGGCTGCGGGGCGGGTGCGCCTTGCGCGTCCTCGCGCTCCAGCGCCATCAGCTTTTCCAGTTCGCCGCGATCGAGCCACACGCCCCGGCACTTGGGGCACATGTCGAACTCTACGCCGGCGCGCTGCACGGCCTGCATGGAGCCGTCGCAATTGGGGCACATCAGAAGGGGCATGGTCGGTCGGGTCCCTGTTCCAAGAGTGGACGGGTGTTCCCGACGTCAGGTCCGGCACGAGGGGGGAGGGAAACCCGGACCCAGACATCGAGAACACCCGATGCGGTCCGACATCACGCGCGTTGTCCTACAACGCTGCGCCAGAGGGGCCCGGCCCGCTTAGTGGAGATAGGAAGGGGTTTTGGGAGTTCAAGGGCTGGCTTTGATCCTTCTCCCCTTGCGGGAGAAGGTGGCGGCCGAAGGCCGTCGGATGAGGGGTCGAAAGGCCTATCCGAAACCTTCTGAGAGACCCCTCACCCGACCTCGCTCCGCGAGGCCACCCTCTCCCGAAAACAAAAAAAGCCCCGGATCGCTCCGGGGCCTTTTCCGATCTCTTGCGAGTTCGACGCGTCTTACGAAGCGTAGAATTCGACGACGAGGTTCGGTTCCATCTTCACCGGATACGGAACTTCCGACAGTTCCGGAGCGCGGACGAAGGTGGCCGACAGGCCCTTGGCGTCGACCGAGACGTACTCGGCGAAGTCACGCTCGTTCGAGGCGACGGCTTCGAGCACGAGAGCCATGTTGCGCGACTTTTCGCGGACCGCGATCACGTCGCCCGGCTTGCAGCGGTACGAAGCGATGTTCACGCGCTTGCCGTTCACGGTAACGTGGCCGTGGTTCACGAACTGACGAGCGGCGAACACGGTCGGCACGAACTTGGCGCGGTAGACGATGGCGTCCAGGCGCGACTCGAGCAGCGCGATCAGGTTTTCCGAGGTGTTGCCCTTGCGGCGGGCGGCTTCCTCGTAGGTGCGCGAGAATTGCTTCTCGGTCAGGTTACCGTAGTAGCCCTTCAGCTTTTGCTTGGCGCGCAGCTGCAGACCGAAGTCCGACACCTTGCTCTTGCGACGCTGGCCGTGCTGGCCCGGGCCGTAGGACCGCTGGTTGACCGGCGACTTGGGCCGGCCCCAGAGGTTCTCGCCCATACGGCGATCGATCTTGTACTTGGCGCTATGGCGCTTCGACATAGGTCACTCTTTATATCGATCCGGGCCGGTCCTCCCTGGGGAGGGCGATTGCAACGGCGGCGTCGGGTCATTCCGTCATGAAGCTCGCACCGCGCGGCGAGCCGGCGGCGTGAAGGCGCGGTTTATGACGGAGGGGCGACGGGGAGTCAACGGACAGGCCTAGCAAAGCGCCGTCAGCGAAGGTCTTCGTTGATCAGGCGCGGTCGCAGGCCGGCGGACTTCACCGCCTCGACCATGGCCATGAACCGGGCGAAGGGGACTTCGGCGTCCGCGCGAACATCGACGATCGCATCGGGGTGGACGGCCGCGAGCATCCGCAGGCGCGCGGCGATGTCCGCGGAGGCGGTCTCGATCTCCTCCCCGTCGTGAGCGAGGACATAGCGCCCATCATGCAGGGACAGGAATGTCGCCTGGCGGGTGGGAAAACAGTTCATGTGTGAAAAGGCCGGCGGAAGCCTCAACTCGGCCAGGGGCGTGTCCGGCGACTGGCCGACGATCAGCGTCGCGGCGAACAGGCCCAGCAAGACGCCGACCAGCGGCGCCACGTTCGGCGCCGCCATCGGCCTGCTCTCGAACCGTCCCGCCAGCCTCTGGGCCATCCGCGCCTCTCTCTCGAAGCGAGAGTGGCGCGGCGGCGAAAGACTGACAAGCGTAATTTACGGCCGTTGCAGCGGGTTGCGCACGCGGATGCGGTCGGTGCGCTGCACGCCCAGGCCGTCGAGATCGAAGCGCACGTCCTTGCCTTCGGGCACCAGGGCGCGGCACAGGTCGGGACGCTCGCGGACCAGGGTGATGGCGACGACGGAGTCGCGACGGTTGGCCTCGACCTTGAAGTCCTCGGCCTTGGTGCAGCCGTTGGACGACACCCGGGCCACCAGCTCGCCCTTCTCCAGGCCGACCGAATAGATCGACTCCAGGTCGTCGCTGTCGTTGATCTTCACCGTGACGTCGCGCTTGCCACCGTGATCGGCGTCGATGATGACGCAGGCCGAGGTCGACAGGCCCGCGGCCATCACCAGGGCCAGGACGGCCAGTTTCTTCTGCATGTTTAGCACCCCTCAGCGGCCGAACTTGGCCTTGGCGGAGAGGAGCGCTCGGCGGCTGAACCCGGGATGAATTACCGAAAGTTCACAACCGCGCGGCGTGCCAGTCGATGTGGTCGCCGATGAACGTGGCGATGAAGAAGTAGCTGTGGTCGTAGCCTTCCTGGCGGCGGACGGTGACCTTCAGCCGGGCCTCGGCGCCGGCCTCTTCCAGCAACTGCGGCTTCAGCTGGTTTTCCAGGAAGTTGTCGGCCAGGCCCTGGTCGACCAGGATCTCGTCGAAGCCCTGGCCGAAACCGTCCTCGATCAGGGCGCAGGCGTCGTGGGCCCGCCAAACGGCGCGGTCAGCTCCCAGATAAGCCGTCAGCGCCTTGTCGCCCCAGGGGCAGTTCAGCGGCGAGACGATCGGCGAAAACGCGCTGACCGACTTGAAGAGCTGCGGGTTGCGCAGGGCGATGGTCAGGGCGCCGTGGCCGCCCATGGAGTGGCCGAAGATCCCCCGCCGGGCAGGATCCAGCGGGAAGGCGCCGTCGACGGCCTCCAGCAGGTCCTTGGCGACATAGGAATACATGTTGAAGTGCGGCGCCCACGGCGTCTGCGTGGCGTCGACATAGAAGCCCGCCCCCTGGCCCAGGTCATAGGCCGGATCGTCGGCCACGCCCTCTCCGCGCGGGCTGGTGTCGGGCGCGACGATGGCGATCCCGTGCCTGGCGGCCCAGGTGTAGGCCCCGGCCTTGGTGGTGAAGTTGTCCTCGGTGCAGGTCAGGCCCGACAGCCAGACGAGATACGGGAACGGCCCCTCACCGTCCGGCGTCCACACCGTGAACTTCATCGGCGTGCCCGTGCTGGCGCTGTCGTGCCGGCAGTAGCGCAGGGTCCCGCCCTGGGTGCGGTGGGTGGCGAGGATTTCGACGGTCATGGCGGCTACCTGAGCGATCCTTCTCCCCTTGCGGGAGAAGGTGGCCTGCGAAGCAGGTCGGATGAGGGGTCGCACCGGCCGAGACCGTGCGCGGCTGATCGCGCCTTCAACCCCTCATCCGTCGCCTGCGGCGACACCTTCTCCCACAAGGGGAGAAGGTCGAAGAGACTAGAACGTCACCACGGTGCGGATGCTCTCACCGGCGTGCATCAGGTCGAACGCCTCGTTGATGCGCTCCAGCGGCAGGACGTGGGTGATCATCGGGTCGATCTGGATCTTGCCGTCCATGTACCAGTCGACGATCTTGGGCGTGTCGGTGCGGCCGCGAGCGCCGCCGAAGGCCGTGCCCTTCCAGACCCGGCCGGTGACCAGCTGGAACGGACGGGTGGCGATCTCCTTGCCCGCCTCGGCCACGCCGATGATGATGCTCTCGCCCCAGCCGCGGTGGCAGGCTTCCAGCGCCTGGCGCATGACCGTGGTGTTGCCGGTGGCGTCGAAGGTGTAGTCGGCCCCGCCGTCGGTCAGGGCCACCAGATGGGCGACCAGATCGCCCGAAACGTCCTTCGGATTGACGAAGTGGGTCATGCCGAACTTGCGGCCCCATTCCTCGCGGTCCGGGTTCAGGTCGACGCCGACGATCATGTTGGCGCCCACCAGCTTAAGGCCTTGGATGACGTTGAGGCCGATGCCGCCCAAGCCGAAGACGATGGCGTTTGCGCCCGGCTCGACCTTGGCGGTGTTGGTCACCGCGCCGACGCCCGTGGTCACGCCGCAGCCGCAGTAGCAGGCGGTCTTGAACGGAGCGTCCTTGCGGATGCGGGCCACGGCGATCTCGGGCAGCACGGTGTAGTTCGAGAAGGTCGAGCAGCCCATGTAGTGGTGGATGGTCTGGCCCTTGTAGGAGAAGCGGCTGGTGCCGTCCGGCATCAGCCCCTTGCCTTGCGTGGCGCGGATGGCAGTGCAGAGGTTGGTCTTGCCCGAGAGGCAGCTTTTGCACTGGCGGCATTCGGGCGTGTAGAGCGGGATCACGTGGTCGCCGACCGCCAGGCTGGTGACGCCGGCGCCGACCTCGACCACCACGCCCGCGCCCTCGTGGCCCAGGATCGACGGGAACAGGCCTTCGCTGTCGAGGCCGTCCAGGGTGTAGGCGTCGGTGTGGCAGACGCCGGTGGCCTTGATCTCGATCAGGACTTCGCCGGCCTTGGGCCCTTCGAGGTCGACCTCGACGATCTCCAGCGGCTTCTTGGCTTCGAAAGCGACGGCGGCGCGGGTCTTCATCGTGGGGCTCCGATCGAACTTGAGCGCCTGTGGTACGCCGATGCGCAGGGTTCGATAATCCCAATTGATGCAAAACATTGTTGCCACAAAGGGACAATGCGCGCACCACCGCGGCCATGAGCGCCTGGGACGGGATCGACGAGTTCGTGGCCACGGCCGAGGCCGAAAGCTTCTCCCAGGCCGCGCGACGGCTGGGGCTGTCCACATCGGGCGTCAGCCGCGAGGTCGCCCGGCTGGAAGAGCGCCTCCAGACCCGCCTGCTCTATCGCACCACGCGTCGCGTCAGCCTGACCGACGCCGGGCGGGCCTTCCTGGCGCGCTGCCGCCAGCTGATCCACGACCGCGACGAGGCCCTGGCCGCCGTCGGCGAGGAGGACGGCGAGGTCAAGGGCCTGCTGCGCATGACCTGCTCGACCGCCTATGGCGAGCGCTATGTCGTTCCGGCGGTCAACGCCTTCGTCCTGGCCCACCCGCGGCTGTCGGTGCACATCGAGCTGGACGACGCCGTGCGCGACATCGTCAGCGAGGGCTTCGACCTGGCCATCCGCTTCGGCCGCCTGACCGACAGCCGCCTGATCGCCAAGCGCCTGGCCTCCCGCACCCGCCGCCTGTGCGCCGCCCCTGCCTATCTGGCGCAGGCCGGAACGCCGCGTACGATCGCCGAGCTGGAGGGCCACGCCTGCGTGCTGGGCGCGGTCGACGCCTGGCCGTTTCGCGACCCCAATCCGGAAGGCGACCGCGAGATCGTCTTCAAGCCCCAGGGCCGCTGGCGCTGCAACAGCGGCCAGGCGGTGCTGGACGCCACCCTGCAAGGCCTGGGCATCTGCCAGCTGCCCAACTTCTACGTCGACGCCGCCGTCGCCGAGGGCCGGCTGGTCCCGCTGCTCGAGGCGCACAATCCGGCCGACGAAGGCGTCTGGGCGGTCTATCCGCACCTGCGCCTGCTGCCGGCCAAGGTGCGGCTGCTGGTGGAGCACCTGGAGCGGGGGTTGGGGTGAAGACCCCCTCCGCCCCCCCCCAAAAAAAAGGGGGAGGATCTGCGCCGTGGATGCTCCCCCTCTGGGGGAGCTGTCGCGGAGCGACTGAGGGGGTCCTTCCCAACCTCAGAACGCGATCCGCGCCCCGCCGCCGATCACCAGTCCCTTGCCCTCCGAGCGCCCGCGCAGGGACAGGTTCATCGGGAAGGCGGTGCCGTCGTACAGCGTCTGGTCGGCGTGGATCACGCTGTCCTTCAGCTTGATGTACGAGGCGCCCAGGTCGAGGTTGATGTTGCGCTTGGGCGTCACCGTCGCGCCGAGGCTGTAGATCATCCGGTCGCCGTCGGGCACGCGGGCGTCGCGGTACTGGTCGTTGGTGGGGGTCGGGTCCTTCTGGACGCCGGCCCGCAGCGCCAGCCACTTCGTCGCCTGGTAGTCGACGCCGACGGCGACGTTGGTGGTGTCCTTGTAGAACTCGTCGACGACGATCTGCTTGGGCAGCAGCGCGCCCGGCAGCAGCTGGCCCGCGCCCTTCAGGTCGACGGTGACCGTGTCGAAGTCGCTCCAGCCGAAGCGCTGCACCTGGGCGTGGATGGCCAGCTTGCGCGTCGGCTTCACCGTCACCCCGCCCGTGGCGATCCACGGCGTGGAAAAGCTGGTCGTCGCCTCCTGCTGGCTGGTGACCAGCGAGAACGGCCCCTGGAAGCCGAAGATCGAGACGTCGCCGTCCAGCTCGTGCTTGTAGCCGGAGCGGTAGGAGCCGGCGACGACCAGGCGGTCGCCCGGATGCACCTGGAAGCCGGCGTTCCAGCCGTAGCGGATGTCCTCGCCCTTGACCTCGATCTTGCCGTCCGGGAACGGCGCGGTCAGGTCGGGGCCCATCTGGCTGAAGGTGGCGTCGAAATAGTCGATGTTGCCGCCGCCGCCGACGCTCAGCCAGTCGGTGACCCGATAGGCCAGGGCCGTCTGCATGTTGATGTTCAGGAACCGCGACTTGATGGCGTTGTAGCGCACCCAGCTGTCGCCGTCGTAGGTGGTCACGGCGTTGAACGGGGCATTGATCCCTACGCCCAGCGACAGGCGGCTGGTCAGCGGCATGGCGAAGGCGAAGTTGGGCACGATCGACCTGGGGATCGGGTTCTTGGCCACCGAATTGCCGCCGACCGCCAGGGCCGGCTGCAGCGGGATGTTGGGCAGGCTCGCCAGGGTGGGGATCAGCACGCCGTTGGTCAGGCCCGGCAGCACGCCGCTGAGCAGCCCCGTGACCCCGTTCGGCAGGCCCGGGATCGAGGTTCCCAGCACCGCGGGAACGTTCAGCGTCGGCCGTTGCAGGGTTGAGCCCTCGTCGGTCACCTCGCCGGTGACGAAGATGCCGGCCGCGCCGGTGTAGAGCTCCTTGTCCTCGATCCGGCCGATGGCGGCGGGGTTCCAGAACATCGCCGAGGCGCCTACGTCGGTGGACTCGCCCGAATAGGCGCGGCCCATGCCCTTCACCGACTGCTCCTGGATGTAGAAGGCGCCCGCGAAGGCGTGTCCGGCGCTGACGACCGCGCACACGGCCGCGCTCACGGCGAGCCGTGTCTTCAGGTGCTTGCTCACGCTGCTTCCTCCCTGCGACTCCCATTTTCGGGAGCTCAGCCGGGCAACGCAGGTCAGCACCGAAGAGTTCCGGCGATTTACGTTACGTCATTACTGGCGAAGACTGACACAATTGCGCCATCATCCTGAACGGTGCGCCTTCACGATTCAAGAGTGGGTCAGAGCACCTTGCGCAAGCTGATGCGTACGGTGCGGCCGGCGGCGTCCATGTAGTCTTCCTGATAGGCCTGGGGCGTCACGCCCTTGTCGTCGCGCACCTGCTGCTTGGTGTCGAACAGGTTGTCGACGCCCACGGTGATCCGAGACCCCTTCAGCCAGCCGTAGCGCCTGGTCCAGTCCTTGCGCGTGTCGAGATCGACGAAGCCTTGCAGGCCCAGCGTCGGCAGGTCGGAGAAATAGAGATCGTCGCCGCGCGAGCCGCCGTCCACCCAGGTGGACGAGCGCCAGCTTCCGCGCAGGGTGGCGCCCATGCCGCTGCGCGCCAGCACCGCCTGCAGATAGAGTTCGTGGCGCGGCGTGCCGCCCCGGCGGCCCAGCGAGGCGCCGTCCAGCAGATTCAGCGGCGCCATGCCGTCGCGGATCACCACCTCGTCCTTCACCCGCCAGGTGTGGTTCATCGAGATCTGCAGCCGCGTCTGGCCGGGCGGGATGGCGCCCCCGCCCATGCGGGACATCATGCCGCCGCCCGTCACCTGCACCCCGCCGGGGGGACGCGCCCCGCCCTGGACCACCCTCGCCTGTCCGCCGCCGGCCGGCGCGGTCGAGGGAGCGCCGGATGCAGGGCTCGCGCCGCCGCTTGCGCCAGCCCCCGGGGCCGGCCTCGGCGCCGGGCCAGGCGCCGCCGGGGCCGGTCCGCCCCAACGCAGGTTGTAGTTCACGCCCCAGCGCAGGATCTGGTTATCGGCGTGGGCGAAGTTCACTGGCCGGCTGTCGACCGAGATCAGCCGCCCCACCTGCGTCGGATCCGTCGAGGCTTCGCGCACGAAGCGCGACGGGAAGGCCGCCTCCAGTTCGGGCGAAATCGACGGGAACGAGGCGATCTGGTCGTCGATGCGGCTGGCCGTGTAGTTGCCCCAGAAGAAGAAGTCCGTCTTCTCGAACGGCTTGTAGAAGAAGTTCAGCTTCACGACCTGGCGGCTGTCGGGCTTCAGGTTCGGATTGCCGCCCTCGATGCGGGTGACGTTGACCGTGTCGCCGGTGGCGAAGTCGTACATCGAGATGTTGGGCGTCTGCACGACCGGGTCGTTGACCTGCTGCGGCGTCGGCTCGCCCTCCTCGGTGCTGTAGTTCAGCCCCAGGCTGACGCCCTTCATCGGCTGCCACGACACCCCGCCGCCGGCGGTGACCAGCCCGCCGATGTCGGAGAACTGCTCGTAGAGCCCGTTGCCGTTCAGCGACACCGAACCGATGAAGCCCAGCGGCCCCTCGCCGCGCTCCAGCAGCGGCAGGTCGAGGCTGGCGTAGGCGGTGGCGCGGTCGCGGGTCAGGTCGCGCTTGGTCGCCACGCCCGAACGGACGCTGTCGGCCTCGACCCGGCGGCTGTCGAGCCCGGTCTTGAAGGTGGCGCGCAGGCGGCCCGTCGGCAGTTCCGCCAGGGGCCCGGACGCCGTGAACTCGGTCTTGGCGTTGGTGGTGACGGAGTCGGCGGTGTCCTGGGCGTTGTAGCGCAGCAGGTTGGCCGGGATGGGTCCGAACGGGTTCACCGTCGGGTCGTTGGCCTTGACCGCGGCGGCGAACAGCGAGGTGTCGAGCCCCCGGCCGGTGCGGGTGGCGCTGTCGGTCAGGTCAAAATTGCCCGACAGGCTCCAGCGCCAGCCGCCGAACATGCCCAGCGCCGTCGTCGCCAGCTCGACCTTGTCGGTGTCGACCTTGCGGCGCAGGGCGTCGCGCACGTCGAGATAGCGATAGAGGGCCACGTCTTTGGCGAACGGCGAGAACGGGTTGTCGTCGTAGAGGTCCAGCTTGACGCCGGTCAGGCCCAGATAGCTGATCCGGCTGGTGCTCTCGAGATTGCCGCTGAACGACACCGTGGTCTTGCCGAAGTTGCGGCTGTAGCCGCCCTGGATCGCCCCCTCCTCGCCGCGCGGCAGCAGGGTTCGCGAGGCGGTCAGGTCGTCGGTCGCATAGCCGCCCGCGCTGGCGACGAAGTCGGCCAGGCTGGGCGCGCCCCCTGCGAAGGCGCCCGGAACCGCGGCCTTGGTCACGGTCGAGCCGACCAAGGCCGACAGGGCCGGATCGATCTCGGTCGGCGTCGCCAGCGGCGGGCCGACGATGTTGCCCTGCAGGTCGTAGGGCGAGGTGCTGGACCGGACGATGTCGCGCTCCTGCTCGTAGAGCGGCGTCTCGCGGCGATAGCGGACATTGACGGTCCAGCGGCCGTCGGCGTCGACCTTGAACAGGCCGCCCCGCTCCTCCGAGAAGGTGCGGCCGCCCTCGGTGGCGAAGCGCCGCTCGTCCTCGACGGAGAGCTGGCGGAAGTTCTTCTTGAGGACGAAGTTCAGCACCTTCTGGTCGGCGCGGTAGCCGTAGGCCAGAGCCTTTTCCTCTGGATAGATCTCGGCCTTCAGCACCGCCTCGGGCGGGATGCCGTTCATCTCCTGCGGTCCGGAGATGCGCTGGCCGTTGATGACGATGATCGGCGGCTCGTCGCCGCCCCGGCCGCGTGACGAGACGGTCAGCGGCGCCAGGGCCGTGACCAGCTCCGACAGGCTGCCCGCGCCATAGGCCTGGATGTCGGCCTCGTCGAGCACGTGCTCGGCCTCGATCGGCCCCTCGGTCTTGCCGCGCGGCGCGGCGTCGACCGTCACGCCGGAGACGGTGTCGCCGCTATCGGCCGCGGCGGGCGCGGTCTCGACAGGCGCGGTTTCGGCGGGCGCGGCCGCAGAAGACGTGGTCGAGGATTTGGCGTCCGAAGACTTGGCTTCCGAAGCAGAGGCCTCGGCGCTCGCCGGTTCGGCGGGCTTGGTCTCGCCCGGCTGGCCGCTTCCCACGGCCAAGGCGGCCGCCAGACCTTGCAGCAGCGTTCCGCCCAGCGTCATCGCCCCTACTCCCCACGCTCGCCCCGACGCTCAACCGCCGGACGCTTCCCACAACCGAACCTTGGCCATGGATTTTGGCTGGATAGCGGCGTTTTCGCGGATGCGAAAATTAAAGCCCTGTAAGGTGGGAAACCGGTTTCTCTGGTCCCGGAACGTGGGAGTTTCTACTCTTCCTTCGCCGCCTTCTGCGCCAGCTTGGCCAGCACCCGGCCGCGCCCCTTCGACAGGGCCGTGATCACGCCGCGGAAGGTGCGGACCTCCTGGTCGGTCAGGCGGGCGCGAGCCAACGGGACGCGCAGGTTGCGCACCATCGACGGCCTCTTCTCGGGCGGATGGTAGAAGCCGGCCTTGTCCAGCTCGCCTTCCAGATGCTCGTAGAGGCCCATCATCGCGGCCTGGTCGGCCGGCCCCTCGACATTGAGCTCGAACTTCTTCCACGGCCGGTCGTCGACCGTCATCTTCCATTCGTAGGCGTTGATCGACACGGCCTGCGCCAAGTTCAGCGACCGGAAGCGCTCGTCGATCGGGATCGAGACGATGGCCTGGCACAGGGCGATGTCGTCGGTCTCCAGCCCCGCGCGCTCGCCGCCGAACAGCAGCCCGACCTTGCGACCCTGCTCGACCTCGGTCGCCAGGTGGCCGGCGGACTCGCGCGGGGTGTAGACCGGCAGGCGCGTCTCGCGCGGCCGCGCCGTGGTGGCGTAGACCAGATGCAGGTCGGCGATGGCCTCGGCCAGGCTGCCGAACACCTTGGCGTCGTCCAGCGGCCAGCTGGCGCCCGAGGCGCTGGCCCAGGCCCGCTCCTGGGGCCAGCCGTCGCGCGGATTGACCAGCCGCAGTTCATAGAGGCCGAAATTGGCCATCACCCGCGCCACCGCGCCGATGTTCTCGGCCAGTTGCGGCGCGCTGAGGATCACGCACGGCGGGGTGCGGACGAGGTCTTGCGGGGCGGTTTCGGCGATTTCGGTCGTCATGGGCGTCCCTTTGCCGCCGCCGCGCGCCTCCGCGCAAGTCCGAACCACCGTCTGGCGCGTTTAGCCCCCGCTCACGCTTGTTTCGTCCGGAGGCCCCATGCACCGCCGCGCCCTGCTCGCCGCCCTCGCCGTTCCCGCCTTGCCGGCGGCGTTGACGGCCTGCCGCGGCCGCTCGCGGACGGGGAAGGACGACCTGGCCTTCGCCCCCGAGACCCTGAACCCCAAGCTGGCGGCCCTGGCCGAACGGGCCCGTCCCGGGATGCTGGGCGTCGCGGCCCAGGACCTGACCACAGCCCAGCGCATCGCCGTGGCCGGCGACAGCCCCTTCCCGATGGACGGCGTCTGGAAGGCGGCGCTGGGCGCGGCCGTGCTGTCCGAGGTCGAGGCCAGGGCGCTGTCGCTCTCAGAGACCCTGGCGATCGAGGACGTCGACCTGTCGCCGCCGCCCGGCGCCCTGGCCGACGCCTGGCCCGAACACGCCCGCTACACCGTCGAGGACCTGCTGAAACGCGCCGTGGCCCTGTCCGACAACACCGCCGCCGACGTGCTGCTGAAGCGGATCGGGGGTCCCGGCGCGGTCACCGCCTGGCTGGAGCTGCGCAAGGTCGAGGGCGTGCGCCTCAACCGCTATGCCCGCCAGCTGCTGACCGAGCGATCGGGCACGGCCTCGTTCCGCGCCGACTGGAAGGGCCAGGCCTGGCGCAAGGCGGTGCTGGCCGAGCCCGAGGCGCAGCGCCGGGCCGCCCAGCAACGCTATCTCGCCGATCCGCGCGACACCGCCACGCCCCTGGGCGCGGTGCGCTTCCTCGAAGCCCTCAACCAGTTCGAACTGACCAGCCAGGACGGCCGGGGCCGCCTGCTGCGGCTGATGGAGGCCGCCGCCGGCGATCGCCTGCGTCCCGCCCTGCCCGCCGGCGCACGGCTGGCGGCCCTGACCGCTTCTGCGCCCTACGACCTTGGCCTCTGCGCAGCCGACGCCACCCTGGCCATGGTCCAGCTGAGCGACGGCCGCCGCTTCGCCCTGGCCATCTTCCTCAAGGCCTCGCCGCTGGAGGACGAGGATCGGACTGCGCTGATCGTGGACGTCGCGCGGACGGTGCTGGCGGCGACCAGGCAATCGGGCCGATAGCAGCGAGCAAGCACGACCTGACAGCGATCCGCGCCATCGGCTATGCTCGGACCTCACTCTCGCGAGCGATATCCATGTCACCAGCCGCCCCGCACGACACGCCGCCATCCGCCCTCGAGGAAACGCCCGGCCCTGACGGGGTTGTCATGCTGGGCCCCGCGGTGCGGGTCGACTGGCGCCGGCCGCCGGGCCAGGACGCCACGGTCGATTGGCGGATATTCTGGCTGGATGCAGAGGTGGCGGCGGGAACCCTGACCCGCGCCAATCCCACGACCAACGTGTCGCTGGTCGAAGCGACGCTCGCCGGCTCGATGAACCTCAGCTTCCTTCCGGACATGACGCTGTGGTGCGAACTCCGGGGCCCGAACCTGCCGCTGACGCGGAAGACCCTGCAGGTCTGGCCTGCGCCGGCCGAGCTCGGCGAAACGCCGGACGGTTGCGCCCCGGAAGGCCTGACGCCCTCTACTCCGCCGCGCTGACCTTCGTCGTCAACCGCGTGCGGGCGCCGGCCAGGGCCTGGACCAGCAGGCCGGGATTGAGCGGCTTGGCCACGTGCAGGTCGGCGCCGGCGGCGTGGGCGGCGGCGATGTGTTCGTCCATGGCGTTGGCGGTCAGCATGATCACCAGCATCCGCCGCGCGCCCTGGGCCGCCTCGCGGGCGCGGATGGCGCGGGTGGCGGTCAGGCCGTCCATCACCGGCATCTGCATGTCCATCAGCACCGCGTCGAAGGGCTGCTCGTCCAGCGCCCGCAGCGCCGCCTCGCCGTCCTCGACCATGGTCAGGTCGACGCCGAACGGCTCCAGCACGATCTCGACCACCTTGCGATTGCCCGGATGGTCCTCGGCCACCAGCACCCGCAGGCCCTCCAGCGAGATCGGCCCGTCGTCCTCGTCGTCCTCGTGGCCGAGGATCTCGGTCGAGGGCTGCAGCGGCAGGTCGACGATGAAGGTCGCGCCCCGTCCGGTCACGGCCCGCGCGTCGATCGAGCCGCCCATCATCTCCGCCAGGGCCGCGCAGATCGACAGGCCCAGGCCCGTGCCGCCGAACTGGCGGGTGATCGACTGGTCGGCCTGGACGAAGCGCTTGAAGAGGCGCTCGCGCACGGCGTCGTCGAAGCCCACCCCGGTGTCGCTGACGCTGAAGCGGACCACGTCGCCGATCCGCTCGACCGACAGGTCCACCCCGCCGACGCTGGTGAACTTCACCGCGTTGCCCAGCAGGTTCGACAGGATCTGGCTGATCCGGCCGGCGTCGCCCTCGTAGCGGCCGATCGCTTCCGGCGACACCGACCACGAGAAGGCGAGGTTCTTGGCTTCCGCCGAGGCGCGATGCAGCTCGGCCATGCCCGCGACCAGGGTCTCCAGGTCGAAGGGCGCGAAGGTCAGCTGGAACTCGCCGGCCTCGATCTTGGAGACGTCGAGGATGTCGCCCAGCACCTGCTCCAGCAGGCGCCCCGAAGAGGCGACCAGGGCGGCCAGCTCGCGGCGGCGGGCCGGATCGCTCTCCTCGGCCAGGCGGTCGCCGACGGCGATGACGCCGTTCAGCGGCGTGCGCAGCTCGTGGCTCATGTTGGCCAGGAACACCGACTTGGCCTGGTTGGCCTTTTCCAGCTCGCGGGTGCGGTCGGCGACGCGGTCCTCCAGCGAGCGCAACAGCTCGTCGTGCACTTCCCTCTGCTTGCGCAACGCCCTGGCCAAAGCCCCGATCTCGTCGCCGCGGGCCTCGATGCGGGCGGCCGCGACGCCGTCGTCCTCGCGATGGGCCTCGGCCAGGCCCCGCAGCGGCGAGACCACTTCGCGGGCCATCAGGCGATACAGCAGGAACAGCTGGGCGATCACCCCGACCACGCCGAACAGCAGCACCCAAGAGGCCGTCTTCACCGCGTTCCACACGATCTGGTCCGAGCGGAAGGTCATCAGGAAGTACCAGTCGGGCTCCTTCATGCGGCCGTAGGCCACCACCCGGTCGCCGGCCTTGTCGCGCAGGGCGCCGACCTCGCCGCCGTGTCTGCGGATCTGGGCCACCAGGTCGGCCACACGCTCGCTGGACTGCACCCGCGCCAGCTGGGCGGCGTCGACCACCCCGTCCTTGGCCAGGCCGGGGGCGGCGATCAGCTCGCCGTCGGACGAGACGATCAGGTTCTGGCCGCCCGGCAGGGCGTCGCCCACCGCCCGAAGCAGGAAGGAATCCAGCGACAGGCTGGTGCCCCAGGCGCCGACGTGGCGGCCGTTGAGGTCGAAGGGCGTCATGCAGGCCGCGTTCAGCCCGCGCCCGCTGGGATTGGAGATCAGCTTGCGCAGCTTGGTGCACTTCATCACCCGCTGCGGATTGGCCTCCGGCCGGGTCAGCTGGGTCATCTCCTCCTTGGAGATGTCGAGCGTCGGCGGCGCGTCCTGCCGGTAGTAGAGCAGCCGGTCCTTGCGCTTGGGGCCGAACATCACCAGCCGCGTGTCGGGCGTGAAGAAGTAGAAGTTGTCGTAGTGGCCGATCTCGGTCTCGCCGGCGTTGGCCACCACCTCCATGGCCCCGACCATCAGGGCCTTGTCCGCTCGGGTCAGGTCGGCGGCGTGGGGCACGAAGCCGCCTATGCCGTAGACGTAGTGGTTGCCCGTTCGACCGCCGTCATAGAGTCGCGGGGCGGTGCGACGGGTGCCGTCGCCGTGGTCGGGGAACAGCAGGTCGAACTGGCGGTCGATGTCGGGCTCGATCTCGCGCAGGCGGCGCAGCAGGGCCAGGCTGGAGGCGTCGTGCACCTTGACGAGGTCGGAGAACAGCCGGTCCTCGGTCTTCACCCGCTCGCCGACATATTCGGCCAGGTGGCGCATCTGGGTCTCGGCCGCGCTCTGCTGGACGAAGTAGAAGGTGACCGCCGTGACCAGCCCCGTGACCGCGATCGACACCAGGGCGGCGAAGGCCAGGAGCCGTCGCGCCAGGGGCGATTTCACGTCCGTATGGCGCCACAGGCTGCTCACGCATCTCCCCCAAACCGTCCCCCGCCAGGGACCTTCCGCACGATCTCAACCCATTAGGGCGCTGCGGGGGTGATGTCGCCTGCGGTGGAATGCCGCGCTCCCGCGCGAGGCGCCGCCACGCAGCCTTTCCCCAACGGCCGCAACAGTCTATAGGGCTCGCCGTCCGCGCCACGTTCCGGCCCTGTGCGCCGAGCGTCAGAGCGCGCCACCGCGAGAGGAAGACCCCGCAATGGCCAAGATTAAAGTCGCCAATCCCGTCGTCGACATGGACGGCGACGAAATGACCCGGATCATCTGGAAGCTCATCAAGGATAAGCTGATCTTCCCGTATCTGGACCTGGAACTCGACTACTACGACCTGTCGGTCGAGAACCGCGACGCCACCGACGACCAGGTGACCATCGACGCGGCCAACGCGACGAAGAAGCACGGCGTGGCCGTGAAGTGCGCCACCATCACCCCCGACGAGCAACGCGTCGAGGAATTCAGCCTGAAGAAGATGTGGAAGTCGCCGAACGGCACCATCCGCAACATCCTGGGCGGCGTGATCTTCCGTGAACCGATCATCTGCCAGAACGTGCCGCGCCTGGTGCCGGGCTGGACCCAGCCGATCATCGTCGGCCGTCACGCCTTCGGCGACCAGTACCGCGCGACCGACTTCAAGTTCCCGGGCAAGGGCACCCTGTCGATCAAGTTCGTCGGTGAAGACGGCGAGACCATCGAGCACGAAGTCTTCAAGGCTCCGGACGCCGGCGTCGCCATGGCGATGTACAACCTCGACGACTCGATCCGCGACTTCGCCCGCGCTTCGTTCGCCTACGGCCTGAACCGCGGCTACCCGGTCTACCTCTCCACGAAGAACACGATCCTCAAGGCCTATGACGGCCGCTTCAAGGACATCTTCCAGGAGATCTTCGACGCCGAATACGCCGACCAGTTCAAGGCCAAGGGCATTCACTACGAGCACCGCCTGATCGACGACATGGTCGCCTCGGCGCTGAAGTGGTCGGGCGGCTACGTCTGGGCCTGCAAGAACTACGACGGCGACGTGCAGTCGGACATCGTGGCTCAAGGCTTCGGCTCGCTGGGCCTGATGACCTCGGTGCTGATGACGCCGGACGGCAAGACGGTGGAAGCCGAAGCCGCCCACGGCACCGTCACCCGCCACTACCGCCAGCACCAGAAGGGCGAGTCTACCTCGACCAACTCGATCGCCTCGATCTTCGCCTGGACCCGCGGCCTGGCTCACCGCGCCAAGCTCGACGACAACCAGGAACTGGCCAAGTTCGCCGCCACCCTGGAAAAGGTCTGCATCGACACCGTCGAGAGCGGCTTCATGACCAAGGACCTGGCGCTGCTGGTCGGCGACAAGCAAGGCTGGCTGACCACCGAGGGCTTCCTCGACAAGATCGACGAGAACCTCCAGAAGGCCATGGCCGTCTAAGCGGTCCGACCTTTCGGAACGAGAAGGCCCTCCCTCGCGGGAGGGCCTTTTTCTTTGGGCGAACCGCCGCGCGGGGTGCTACAGGCCCCCGCCTCTCCCTCGGCGTTTCAAGAAAGCTGGCGATGTTTCAACCGGGCGCGACCTTCAAGGACAACCTTCGGCAACTGCCGGCCATCGACGGCGTGCAGCGCATCGACCTCGTCGATTCCGAAGGCGCCGTGGTCGCCAGCATCGAGAACCAGCCGGGCAAGCAAGGCTCGCTGGCCGTCTACCAGCACCTGAAGCAGGCCTTCGGCGCGCTGAACGCCCAGGCGGCCGAGCACGGCCTGGCGGTGTTCGGCGAGCACGCGGCCGATGCGCGCGAGCACCCGGGCAAGCACCCCAATGTCGACCGCTTGCTCGCGATCGCCGCCGGCGGCGCCCCGCTGACCATCGAAGTCTTCCCCGTCGGCGGCTGACGTCCACACCGTCCAGTTAGCCCGTGGCCGCATCGGGGCGCGGCTCGCCACGATCCTGACGCGGGGGAGTGTTCACCTGCACGGGCGCCGGCGTTCCGGCGCTCGCCACGGACGCGTGATGCCAAGACCGCTGATCGACCCGCCGGCTCGCCGCCGCCCCTCGCGCGCGACGCAGTTGACGGCTGGCCTGGTCAGCGTCGGCGCGCACGCCCTGGCCCTGGCGGCCGTGCTGATGGCGCAGCCGGAGCCGCGTCCGCCCGAGCCCGAGCCCATCGCGGTCGATCTGGTCCAGCCCCCTCCCCCGCCCCCGCCCGAGCCGGAACCCAAGCCGCCGGCCCTGGAGCCGAAGCCCGAGCCCACGCCCGCGCGGCCGCCCTCGCCCGCCCCGCCCAAGCCGGACCCGAAGCCGCCGACCCGCACCGCCCGCCCGGCCGTGCGCCCGCCCGACGTCGAGCCCCTGACCGCCACGCCCGCCGACACCACCATGATGGCCGCCGAACTGGGCGAGGCCGACCTGGCCGGCGCGACCACCGTGGGAACGGGCTCCGGCAACGGCGCGGGCGACGGCGCCAGCTGCGACATGGTCCGGCGGCTGCAGGCCGCGCTGCGGCGCAATCCGCGAGTCCGCTCGGCCCTGGCTTCGGCGCATGGCGAGGCCGCCGCCTCGGGCAAGGCGGTGCTGGTCTGGCGCGGCAAGTGGCTGCAGAGTCCCGGGCAAGTCGGCAAGGGCCTGGCAGGCGTGCGCGAGGCGATCATCATGGAGGTCGGCTTTGCTCCAGCCGCCTGCCGCGCCGACCTGATGCGCGGCCTGGTGGTCGTCAGCCTGGCCGACGGCCCCGGCGCGCCGCGCCTGGCGCTCGGCGACGCCTCCTGGCGCTGGTCCGACCTGCTGTTCGCCCCCGGGACGCGGCGGCCGTCTAGAGGATGACGACCTCGCCGTCCTCCTTGGTGAAGCTGGCCGGACGGCGATCCAGCAGGTCGAGCACTCGCTCGGACGGACGGCACAGAGCCACGCCCTTGGGCGTCACGACGATCGGACGGTTCACCAGGATCGGATGCTCGATCATGGCATCGAGGATACGCTCGTCGGAAACGCCGTCGGCCAGCAGGCCCAGGTCCTGGGCGGGCGTTCCCTTCTCGCGGATCAGGTCGCGAAGCGGCAGGCCGGCGCGGGCGGCCAGGTCGCGCAGTTGCTCGACGGTCCAGCCGGCTTGCAGATACTCGACGACGACCGGGGCATAGCCGGCGGCCTCGACCATGGCCACGACGTTGCGCGACGTGCCGCAGGTGGGGTTGTGGAAGATGGTGATCGGGAAGTCGGTCACGACGCGGTCTCCGCTTTCAGCAGCCAGCCGAAGACGCCCGCCGCCAGCAGGGCGCCGGCGAGCTGGGCGAGGATGAAGGCCGGAACGCAGGACGGCGCGATCCCGGCGAAGGTGTCCGACAGGCTCCGCGCGATCGTCACCGCCGGATTGGCGAACGAGGTCGAGGCCGTGAACCAGTAGGCGGCGGTGATGTAGAGCCCCACCGCCATGGGCGTGCTGTCGGGCCTGAAGCGCATGGTCGCGAGGATCGTCGCCACCAGGCCGAAGGTGGCCACCACCTCGGCCAGGGCCTGGGCGCCGCCCGCTCTCAGCTTGGTCGAGACCTGGACGACCGGCTCGCCGAACATGGCGTGGGCGATCCAGACGCCCAGCACCGCGCCGACGACCTGCACGACCGGATAGGCCAGCGCCAGCCGCCAGGGCAGTTCCCGCCGCAGCGCCGCGACCAGGGTCACGGCCGGATTGAAGTGCGCGCCGGAGATCGGTCCGAACACCCCGATCAGCACCACCAGCGCAGCCCCCGTGGCCAGGGTGTTGCCCAGTAGGGCGACGGCGACGTTGCCGCCCGCCAGGCGCTCGCCCATGATCCCCGAGCCGACCACCACCGCCAGCAGCAGGGCCGAGCCCAGGCCTTCGGCGACGAGGCGGCGCGGCAGGTCGAAGCGCGCCATGTCAGCAGCAGGCCCCGGCCTTGGCGACGATCGCGCCCAGCGGCGCGCAGACCTCCGGCGCGCCGTTGCAGCAGTCCTCCATCAGGAAGCCCAGCAGGCCGCTCATCGCGCCGTAGTCCGCCGAATAGATGATCGACCGCCCCTCGCGCCGCGAGGTGACCAGCGCCGCGTGCGACAGGACGTTGAGATTGGCCGACAGGCTGTTGGGCAGGACGTCCAGCGTCCGGGCGATGTCGCCCGCCGCGATCCCTACCGGGCCGGCCTTCACCAGCAGGCGGAAGATCGCCAGGCGTCCCTCATGGCCGAGGGCGGAGAGCATGTTGACAGCGGACTTCGATTCCATATTTCCAATATGATGGAATTATCCGACAGTTCAATGACCCTCTTGGAGTCGCCCGTGACCGAGTTCCCCGCCCTCGACCGCCAGTTTCTCGCCCCGGTGGATCAAGCCCGGCTCGCGGTGGCGGAGCCCGCCACGCATCCGCCCCGCATCCTGCTGCTCTATGGCTCGCTGCGGGAGCGCTCGTTCAGCCGCCTGCTGGTCGAGGAGGCGGCGCGCATCCTCCAGGCGCTGGGCTGCGAGACCCGGATCTTCGACCCGCGCGAGCTGCCGCTGCCCGACGCCGCCGGCCTCGACCATCCCAAGGTCCAGGAACTGCGGGCGCTGTCGCAGTGGTCGGAGGGCCAGGTCTGGTGCAGCCCCGAGCGCCACGGCGCGATCACCGGGGTCATCAAGTCGCAGATCGACTGGATCCCGCTGGAGATCGGCAGCGTCCGTCCCACCCAGGGCAAGACCTTGGCGGTGATGCAGGTCAGCGGCGGCTCGCAGTCGTTCAATGCGGTCAACACCCTGCGCCTGCTGGGCCGCTGGATGCGGATGATCACCATCCCCAACCAGTCGTCAGTGGCCATGGCCTACAAGGAGTTCGACGAGAACGACCGCATGAAGCCGTCCAGCTACTACGACCGCGTCGTCGACGTGATGGAGGAGCTGGTGAAGTTCACCCTGCTGACCCGCGACCGGGCCGACTATCTGGTCGACCGCTACAGCGAGCGGAAGGCCGACGGCCGCATCCCCGAGCACGTCGCCCTGGGCGCCGAAGCCATGCGCCACGAGGCCGCGACGGCGGACTAGCCGTCGCTGGGCCAGGGACCGATCATGTCGACCACGCGGCCGGCGCCTTCGGCGCCGCCGAGGGCCTCGGTGAAGGCGCGGCTCTCGATGAACTGCAGGCCCATCTGGCCGTCGCCCTGCCAGACCATGCGGGTCAGGTGGACGAGGCGCCGGGCCGGGTCGACCAGGTGCAGCGGGCCGGCCTGTGGCGACAGCTCCGGCCCGGCGATGCGGGCGCCGCCCTTGGCGATGTCGATCAGCCGGCAACGCATCGGCTCGCCGCCCACCACGAGGTAGGCCTTGCGCGAGGCGGGGTAGCGTCGGTAGGCGCGCTTTTCCATTCCCTGGACTTCAATCTGGCTCATCGCGGCGATTCTACACCCGACTTGGTGAATACAGCTTTGCGATTGTACGAACCGCGTCTTCGGCCTCGGCGCGGTCCGGCGTCTCGTCGGCGACGCCGTAGCCGAACATCTCGCCGTCGCCCACCTGCTGAACGACGATCCCGTCAGGGCGCGGCAGCACCGAGACGTGACGGTAGTAGAGCCCGTAGCGGACCTCGGGCTGCGGCGCCAGCCAGGCGATCTGGCCGCGCACCGGCACGACGCTTTCGTCCTTCCACAGCGCCCGCGCGCCATAGCCGGTGCAGTTGACGACCACGGGCTCCTTCAGGCGCGCGAGATCCGCCGGCGTGTCGAAGACCATGGTCTCGATGCGCCCGCCCTCGATCAGGAAGTCGGTGGTCAACTGGTGGGCCAGGTCGGCGACGTTGAACTGCATCTGCACGCCGCGCCGCGCGCGGGCGACGGGGAACGGATGCGCGCCGGCCGGCAGGTCGCGCATGCTGGGCACGAGGCCCGCCAGGCGCTCGTTGTAGGCGGCGAAACGCACCGGCGGCGCGGCGTCGACGGGGCCAGGGCCGCGCGGCGCCGGCAGGGCGTCGAACAGGGTGTAGCGGTCGCTCCACGCCACCGGCTCGCCCGGCAGCCCCAGCATGGTCTGATAGGCGGCGTAGGAGGTGCGGGCCATCCGCTCCCACAGCGCCGGGAAGTCGGCCGACACACGGTCGGCCTCGGCGATGCGGCTGTCGGGCGACCAGGTGCCGGTGGCTCGAGCCGAGCGGGTGTAGGGCGTGCGCTCCTTGGCGTAGATCGTCACCTTGGCGCCGGCCCGCTGCAGGGTCAGGGCCGTGGTCAGGCCGATGGCGCCGCAGCCGATGACGGCGACCTCGCGGGTACCGCCCTCCAGCGCCTTGCCGGCCGCGATCTCGGCCGAGCCCCACGACAGCGACCAGCCGCTGCCGCCGTGGCCGTAGTTGTGCACCACGCGCTTTCCGGCGACGGTCTCGACGTCGAGACGCGGACCCATGGCGCGGAAGGGGCGCAGGCAGACGGTGATCTTGGTGATCCGGTCGACCTCCATCCGCAGCGGGGCCAGCGGCGTGGCGAGAAAGCCGGACGCGACAAGACCTGGGCCGGGCGCGACCCGCCCGGTCGAGGCGCAGGCCGACAGTCCCATCGTCCCTAGTCCCGCCAGCACCGCCCGCCGACTGTTCGTCGCGATCATTGCCCCGCCCCATCGCCAACCTGAGAGCGAGCCTAGAGGCGCGGGGAAAGCCAGGGCAAGGCGCGAGGACGGATGGTCCCCAGGAAGATGGCGCAGCGCCGAAACTTCACGCGACGGCGTCCCGAAACGATCCTGAACTCCTCTCCTCCCGTCATTCCCGCCCTTGTGGCGGGAACCCCTCTATCAGCCGCAAGGGCTGGAGGGGCGGACTGCTGAGCAGTCCGCTGGCTCTTCACGTAGAAGCGGAACCAGGGGTTCCCGCCACAAGGGCGGGAATGACGGGCGTCTTGGATCTGGGCAGCTACGCCGCCAGCTTCGAGTGCCGGCGCGAATAGCCGAAGTACATGACGCAGGCCGCCGCCGCCCACAGGCCGAACAGCACGTAGGTGTCCCACGGCAGGCCGATGATCAGGTAGAGGCAGAAGGCCACGCTCAGCACCGGCAGCACCGGATAGAGCGGAACCTTGTAGCCGCGCGGCAGGTCGGGCCGGGTGCGGCGCAGGATGATCACCCCGGCCGAGACGATGGCGAAGGCGATCAGCGTGCCCATGCTGGTCAGGTTGACCAGCACGTCCAGCGGCACGAAGGCGGCCAGGAAGGCGATGAAGGCCGCCACGATCACGGTGTTCCAGACCGGCGTGCGGGTGCGCGGGTCGGTCTTCTGGAAGAGGCGCGGCAAGAGGCCGTCGCGGCTCATGGCGAACAGGATCCGCGTCTGGCCGTACATCACGACCAGGGTGACGCTGAAGATCGAGATGATCGCGCCCAGGCACAGGATCAGCGAGGTCCAGCCCGCGCCGGTCAGGTTGCGCAGGATCACCGCCAGACCCGCCTCCTGCCCCGCGAAGGCGGTCCAGGGCTGGGCGCCGACGGCGGCCACGGCCACCAGCACATAGACGGCGGTGACGATCAGCAGGCTCAGCACCACGCCCAGCGGCAGGTTGCGGCGCGGGTTCTTGACCTCGTCGCCGGCGGTCGAGACCGCGTCGATGCCGATGTAGGAGAAGAAGATCGACGAGGCCGCCGCCCCGATCCCGGCCACGCCCATAGGCGCGAACGGCGTCAGGTTCTCCGACCGGAAGCCGGTGAAGGCGATGACCACGAAGAACAGCAGCACCAGCAGCTTGGCCACCACCAGCACGGCGTTGATGGTCGTCGACTCCTTGGCCCCGCGCAGCAGCAGCACCATGCACGAGCCGACCAGCACCACCGCCGGCAGGTTGAACACCCCGCCCGCCCCGGGCGGCGCGGCCAGGGCCTCGGGCAGACGCCACTGGAAGAGGTCGAAGAACAGCTCGTTCAGGTACTGCCCCCAGCCCACCGCGATGGCCGAGGCCGAGACGGCGTATTCCAGCAGCAGGCACGCCCCGACCAGGAAGGCGACGAACTCGCCCAGCGTGGCGTAGGCGTAGGAATAGGACGAGCCCGAGACCGGGATGGTCGAGCCCAGCTCGGCGTAGCACAGGGCCGTCAGGGCCGCGGTGATCCCGGCGATGACGAACGAGACGATGACCGCAGGTCCTGCCAGCGGCACCGCCGTGGTCAGGGCCACGAAGATGCCGGTGCCGATCGTGGCCCCGACGCCCAGCATGGTCAGCTGGAACAGGCCGATCGAGCGGTGCAGTTCACCCGACAGGTCGTTGGGATTGTCGTCCCCCTCGGCCGCGATCGCGCCCACGGGCTTGCAGCGGAAGAGATCGGCGAGACGCAGGCCGGCCATGGGCGCTCCGGAAATTCCTCAGGGGCGGCGGGCGCTTAAGCCCGACCGCGAGCGGCGACCCCATAGAGCGCCCAAGCGCGTCAGGAAAGCGGATTCCATCAATGGAACTCCCGGCGCGCGAACGCCCTTGCAGGAAGGGCATGAATGCCCATTCTAGGCGGCGTTAACCGTGCGGGGGCGCAATGACTTTGCAGAAGCGGATCTGGGACCTCATCGTCCTGGCGATCTTCGTGTTCGCCGCCGCCTACGCCACGGCGCCCTGGTTCGCGTTCCGCGCCCTGAAGGCGGCCGCCCAGTACGAGGACGTGCAGGCGATCGGCGAACTCGTCGACTTCCCCTCGGTGCGCCGCAGCCTGACCGGACAGCTGGACGAGGCCGCGCCGGCCGCCAAGCCCGAGGCCCCGTCGATCTGGAGCAACCCGCTGGGCGTCTTCAAGCGCGCCATCGAGCCGATCGCCCCGCCCGAGCCCAAGGTCGACCGCTATCTCACCGTCCCGGGCCTGCAAGCCCTGACCCGCGGCTATGCGCCAGGCGCGGCCCCGCTGTCCCCGCCGCGCCCGCCGACGGTGCTGGCCCGGATGCAGGCCGTGGTGCGCGGCCCCTACCCGACCATCGCCTACTGGGACCCCAACCGCGTGCGCATCGCCGTGCGCCGGCCGGACGCCAAGGACAAGGCGACGATCTTCACCTTCCAGCGCCGGGCGCTGTTCGAGTGGAAGCTGGTCCACATCCGCCTGCCCGGCGACGAGCGCTGACCGCGCGTCGGTTGCTCGCCCCGGCGGTGCAACCTAAGGATAACCCCGTCATTCGGGGATGAAGCGCATGGTCCCAAGATCGCGCCGGTTCGCACTGGCGGCCGGCCTCGCCGCGCTTGGCCTGCCGCCCGGGCTGGAGGCCTGCGCCCGCGAGCCCGAAAGCCTGGAGCGGCATAACCTGCGGATCTTCGACGCCGCCTGGCGCGTGGTCGAGCGGAACTACTACGACCGCGAGGCCCGCCGGACCGAACTGGACGCCATCGCCAGCGGGACGCGCCCGCTGGCGGCCAGGGCCGCAAACGATGTCGACCTTTATCTGAACATCCTGCGGTCGGCCTTCGGGACGCTGGGCGAGTCGCACTTCGACGCCTTTCCCCCGCAGCCCGCGGCGCGCCCCCAGACCTCGACCCGCCCCGCCGCCCCGCTTTTCACGCCCTCGGGCGACCCGCCGCGCAAGGGCCTGGGCTTCACCTTCACGATGAACGCTGACGGCCTCGTGGTGGTCGGGGTCGACAAGGGTTCGCCGCTCGACCGCACCGACGTCGCCCCCGGCGACCGCATCCTGGCCCTGTCCGTGGGACCGGCCGGTTCCGCGTCGCGCTTCGAAGGCCGGTTCGAGCGCCCGGACGGAAGCCTGGCCGACCTGTCCTACCTGTGGACCGCATCGCAGCCGCCGCCGTTCGCCGCCACACCCCTGCCCAGCGGCCGCCTGCTGCTGCGCTTCGACCGCTATGACGACGCCTCGATCGCCTGGCTGCGGGAGCAGTTGAAGCGGGCGCCGGCCAAGGGCGTGGTGCTGGACCTTCGCGCCAACAGTGGCGGCGACACGCGCGCCAACCAGCGCCTGCTGGGCGCCCTGCTGGGCGACGGCGTCCCGATCGGCGTCTGGCTGACCGGCCGGCGACGCATCGAGAAGACCGAGGGCGAAAAGCTATACGCCGGTCCCGTCGCCGTCCTGATCGGCCCGATGAGCGCCAGCGCCGCCGAGGTCACCGCCGACGCCCTGCGCCGCCACCGCCGCGCGGTTCTGGTCGGCGAGCGCACGGCCGGGGCCGTCCTGGTCTCCCGCCGGTTCGACCTGCCCGGCGGAGGCGCGGTGCAGGTTCCGGTGGCGTCCTATCTCGACCTCGACGGCAAGCACCTCGAAGGCGTCGGCGTCGCGCCCGACCGGCCCGCGCGACAGACCCTGGCGGCGATCCGGGCAGGACGGGACCTGGCGGTCGCCGCCGCCGAGACCGCCCTCGACGAAGCGGCCGCCCGTCAGGCCATGTAGGCCTTGCGAAGCTGCTGGCCCAGTTTCAAGGCCGCGCCCTTGGAGGCCTCAGGGCCGGCGTTGCTGGCGGCGATGATCGCGACGCCGCGACCGGGAACGATCAGCACCACCTCGTGCCACATGGTGTTGGAGCCCTCGTGCATCAGCAGCGGACCGCGACTCCAGGGCCTCTGCTCGGGCGCGACGCCCCAGCCCAGCGCGTAGGTCGCCCCGTCGGCGGGCGTGGTCAGGCGGCGGATGCTGTCGGGCGAGAGGATCGCATTGTCCTTCAGGAACAGCCGCGCGAAGCGGGCGTGGTCGGCCAGGCTCATGTGCACCGTGCCGGCCGGACCCAGCGCCGGCGGATTGTCGGCCGGTCCCGACGGATCGATCGGCGTCAGCCCGCCGCCCGGCGCGGGCAGGTGCCCCCAGGGCGCATCGCCCTTCGGCGCGCCGAACCCGGCGCTCTCGATGCCCAGCGGCTGGAACAGGCGCGTGCGGATCGCGTCCTCCCAGGCCGCGCCGGTGATCGCCTCGATCGCCGCGCCCGCCAGGACGTAGTTGAAGTTGGCGTATTCGAAGGTCCCCGGCTTGCCGGTCGGCGGCGCGGCCAGCAGCCGGGCGGCGACCTCGGCCCGCTGGACCGGCAGCGGCCGTCTGTCGAGACTGGCGCGCACGAACCAGCCGCCGGCCAGCATCGGCCCGTCGCTGATCCCGGCGCGGTGGCTCATCAGCTGCTCGATGGTGGTTCCGCTCCAGGCCGGGTCGAGCTTTACGTCCGGAAACAGCGAGCTCAGGGTCGCGCCCCATTTCGCCTGGCCGGCCTCGACCAGCCGGGCGTAGAGCGCCGCCGTCATCGCCTTGGTGTTGGAGCCGATGTGCCAGCGGTCGGCGGCCGTCGCCGGATCGGTCGCGCCGATCCGGCGCACGCCGCCCACGGCTTGCGCGATCACCTTGTCGCCGTCGCTGACCAGCCCCGCCACGGCCGGGGCGCCGGTCTCGGCCAGCACCTCCGCCGGATCTATCGGCGCGGCGGGAGCGGGCGCCGCCTGCCGCGCGACGGCCAGGGACGGCGAGGCTCCCGCGACAGCGACCAGGGCGAGCAGTCGGCGGCGGTCGAGCATCGGGAACCCTTCACGCAAAGAACGAGGTTTCGTTCAACCTCAACCGCAAGACGGTGGCAAATGAAGGATCGGTAAGGCCTAGCCCCGCTCCTCGCAGAACCTGATGCGATTGCCGAACGGGTCGTGCACCTGCAGCACGTCGCCCCACGGCTGCTCGTCGACGCCGGGCCGGCCGTACTTGTAGCCCTTGCCGATCAGCTCGGCCTGGTAGGCGCGCACGCCCGTCATCGGCGCATAGACCGTCGAGCCCGGCGACGCGTCGCCGTGATGTTCCGACAGGTGCAGCACCAGGCCCGCCCGCTCGATCCCCATGTAGAGCGGCGTTCCCGGCTCGAAGCGGTGCTCGAACGTCACCGAGAAACCGAGGAAGCCGAGATAGAACTCCCGCGCCTTGGCCTCGTCGAAGCTGCGCAGGATCGGAACGGCGCGGATGAACTGGATGGTCTCGCTCATGGGACCAGCTTGCCGTCATCCCGGCGCGAGAGGCAACGGCGGCTGTCACCGAACCTTCAAGCGCTGCTGCTAGGCAGCTCTATCGCCCGGGGGGGCGTATCGGGGGTCAATCATGAAGTCGTTCGTCCGCGCCGCGTCGCTGCTGGCGCTGCTGGCCGCCTCGCCGGCCCTGTCTTCCCATGCGATCGCCGCGCCCGCCGCCTACCGCACGCCCGACGTGGCCGCCGACACGCCGGCGACCGCGACGCTGAACGGGGCGAGCTTCGTCAACCAGGGCCTGGTCGGGGCCGGACGCCTGCCTGCGACCACCAGGGACTTCCTCGGCGACTCCCTCGGCTCGTTCTCGGGCATGGCCGTGACCGCCTGGAGCCGTCGCGAAGACGGATCCTACGCCGGCGCGCTGCTGACCCTGCCCGACCGCGGCCCCAACGGCGTGGGCTCGGTGAGCGGCACGACGCCCTACGACAACCGCGTGCACAGCTTCGACATCGTCTTCCGGCCGCTGGCCGCCGGCGCCGGCGGCGCGCCCGACCAGCTGACCCTAACCCCGACCGGCGGCTTCCTGCTGAAGGACGAAAAGGGCCATCCGTTCACCGGCATGGATCCGGGCGAAGGCGTGGTGTTCTGCGGCCAGGCCGCCTGCCCCAGCGCCATCACCGGCCCCGGCGCCTTCCGCATCAGCCTGGACGGCGAGGCCCTGGCCCGCCTGCCGGACGGCGGCTTCTATGTCGGCGACGAATATGCGGCCAATCTCTACCGCTTCGACGCCGCGGGCGCGCTGAAGGGGGTGATCGCCCCGGTCGCCGCCGTCCAGCCGCGCAAGGACGGCCGCCCGGCCTTCTCCGGCGAGACCAAGCCCAGGACCGGCCGCCGCATCAACCAGGGCTTCGAAGGCGTGGCCGTCTCGGCTGACGGCAAGCGCCTCTACGCCCTGCTGCAAAGCGCGACGATCCAGGACTCCGGCGAGGGCGACGCCGACCGCGCCGTGACCCGCCTCTTCGTCTACGACATCGAGAAGGACCCCGCGCCCGCCGCCCCGATCGCCGAATACGCGCTCGAACTGCCGGCGGTGCGCACCAAGGGCGACGGCGGCGCGCCCAACAAGGTGGCCGCCCAGTCCGAACTGCTGGCGCTGTCGGACCACCAGTTCCTGGTCCTGGCCCGCGACGGGGCGGGCCTCGGCTCCGGCTCGGCCAACCCCACCGTCTATCGCTCGGTGCTGCTGGTCGACACCGCCGGCGCGACCAACCTGGTCGGCGAGGCGGCCGACGCCGAGGGCGCGGCGATCGCGCCCGGCGGCGTGCTGCCGGCCGGCGTGGTCCCGGCCCGGCAGGTCCAGTACGTGAACCTTGTCGATCCCAAGGGCCTGGCCCGCGTGGGCCTGAACCTCGACAACGCCGCCCCGACCGCCGCCACCCTGCCCGAAAAGCTGGAGTCGCTGGCCATCGTGCCCGCCCTCGATCCGGCCGCGCCGAACGACGTCTTCCTGCTGGTCGGCAGCGACAACGATTTCCAGACGCGCGAGGGCAAGGTCGGCGACCTGGCCTTCGACGCCGCGCCCAAGACGCCCGACGGAGCCCCGGCGGCCGACAACGACAGCCTGATCCTCGTCTATCGCCTGACCCTGCCGGCCGCGATCGCCGCGCAGCGCCGCTTTTGACCCCGGCGCGCGACGGGTGGTATCAGCGACCCCGCGTTTTCCGCCGAGGCCCTCGCGCATGACCTTCTCCCCGCCCTCCAGGGCGTATCCGGCGTGACCGCCCTGACGCTGGAGGTCCTGACGCGGGCCCTGCCGTTCTTCATGCTGGTCGGGGCCGGCGTGGTGCTGGCGCGGCTGCGGCTGTTCGACGGCCGCATGGCCCAGGGTCTTTCCGCCTATGTCTACTGGATCGGCTTCCCGGCCCTGCTGGTGCATTCCCTGTCGCGCATGGGCCGGCCGGGCCACGACCTGACGCTGGGCCTGGCCGCCTACGCCGGCTGCCTGGCGGCGATCATGGGGCTGCTGGTGCTGGCGGGTCTCGCCTTGCGCTGGACCCGCGAGGAGCGGGCCGGAACCGCCATGGCCGCCGGCGTCGGCAACAGCGCGTTCCTGGGCCTGCCGGTGGCCGCCGCCGTGTTCGGACCCGAGATCGCCCGCCTAGGCGCGGGGCTGGTGGCCGTCGATTTCGTGCTGGCCACCGCTCTCGGCGTGGCCCTGCTCGGTTGGGCCGGCGGGCGCTCGGTCTGGCGCTCGACCATGCAGGCGTTCCGCAACCCGATCGTCGCCGCCGCCCTGTTCGGCGCGGCCCTGGCGCTGCTCGGCCTGCAACTGCCCGGCGTGCTCGACCGCGCGGTCGGCGCGGCCGCCGCCTCGGGCAGCCCGGTGGCCCTGGTGGCGCTGGGCGTGGTGCTGGGCCTGCCGGTCGAGGCCGACGTCCCCGCCCCGCGCTGGAGCCCGGTGATCGCCGCCGCCCTCGCCAAGCTGCTGGTGCTGCCGATCTTGGTCTGGATCGTTGTCGGCCTGACGCCCGCCCCCGCCGCCTTCCGCCTGGCCGCGACCCTGCTGGCGGCGACCCCGTCGGCGGTCAACGTCTTCATCCAGACCCGCGCCTACAACGTCTTCGCCCGCGGCGGCGCGAGGATCGTCGCCCTGACCACGGTGGTCGCCTGCCTGACCCTGTCGGCGACGGCGGTGTGGCTTAAGAGCTGAAGCCCGCCCCACCTCCCGTCATTCCCGCCCTTGTGGCGGGAAACCCTGGTTCCGTTCGCATGTGAGACGCAAGCGACGTGCTCGGCACGTCGCCCCTCCCGCCCTTGCGGCCGACAAAGGGGTTCCCGCCACAAGGGCGGGAACGACGGGCGTCAAGGAACGGAGATCTACCCCCTCGCCCGCCTCCCCAGCCGCGCCAGCCACGGCTGCGTCGGGTAGGCGATCGAGCCGGCGACACTGAGGGTGATGGTGGTGCCCTTGCCGGCGGCGCTTTCGATGGCCAGCTGGGCGCCCATCTTGCTGGCGCGTTCGTGCATGCCGATCAGGCCGTAGTGGCCCTCGCGGCTGGCCCAGGCCATGCGGTTGGCGCCGATGCCGACGCCGTCGTCGCGGATCGTCACCTGGAGCTGGCGCACCCCGTACGAGACCCGCACCTGCACCTGGCCGGCGCGGGCGTGGCGGGCGGCGTTGAACAGGGCCTCGCCGCCGATGCGGACGATCTCTTCCTGCACCAGCGGCTGGATGGCGCGGGCCACGCCCTCGACCACCAGCTCGACCTTCACGCCGGGCTCGAACGGCTGCTCGGCCATCAGCTCGCGCAGCTGGAGGTCCAGCCGCCGGGTCTCGCGGCCGCGCAGGTCGCGCACCCGGTCGCGGCCCTCGACCAGCATCTGGTCGGCGCGGTCCAGCGCCTGGTTGATGACGTCCTTGGCCGGCAGGTCGTCGGGAATCTGATAGGCCACCGACTGGAAGCGCATGATCAGGCCCTGGACGCTCTGCAGCAGGGTGTCGTGCAGCTCGCGGGCGATGCGCTCGCGCTCGGCGGCGCGCTCCTCCAGCCGGTCCTTGATCTGGGCCGACACCCGCCGCAGCCGCAGGGCGTAGACGCCCCACAGCGCCAGGCCCACGGCGGCCATGCACAGCAGGCGGAACCACCAGGTCTCGGCCAGGGTCGGCGGAATGGTGACCAGCACCTGCGCGCCCTGCTCGTTCCAGACGCCGTCGTTGTTGGCCGCCTTGACCCGGAAGCGGAAGGTCCCGGGACGCAGGTTGTTGTAGATCACCTCGCGCCGGCCGCCGGCGTCCACCCAGTCGCGATCGACGCCCTCCAGCCGGTACTGGAAACGCACCCGGCCGGGCACGGCGAAGCTCAAGGCCGTGTAGTGGATGCGCAGGCTGGTCGTGCCGGCCGCCAAGCGCACGGCCGACGGATCGGCGAAGCGCCGCTCGCCCGCCACCACCGCGCGGATCGCCACCGGCGGCGCCACGGTGTTCAACGCCAGGCGGGCCGGATCGACGACCAGCACGTTGCGCCGGGTCAGGATCCAGATGCGGCCGTCGCCGCCGGCGGCGATCTGGGCGCCGGGTGACTTCTGCACGAAGCTGTTGAGACCGTCGCGGAAGTCGAAGACCTGCCGGGGCAGCGGCGAGCCGGGCTTGTCGAGCGCGCGGTCGAGATCGGCCGAGCGCATCCGCACCACCCCGGCGTCGCCGATGGTCCAGGTGTCGCCGGCCGGGGTCTGGACCAGGCCGTTGACCGAGGCCAGCCACGGATAGCGCTCGGCGTCGAGGGTCGCGGCCTTGCCGTCGCGCAGGCGGGCCAGGCCCTGGCCGCCGCTGAGATAGAGCGCCGCCGCGCCGGGCAGCACGCCCTCGATCTCGCCGATCGCAAAGCGCTCCTTGTACAGCGGCTCGAACGGCGGCCGGCCTTGCAGCGGCGGCGGGGTGCGGAACAGGATCGCCGCCCGGCCGTCGGGCTGGACGGCGGCGTTGGAGGCCACGCCCAGGGTCGGCGACAGGCCCGGCCAACGGTTCCAGGCCCCGCCCTCGCGCCAGTAGAGGCCCTTGTCGAGCGCGGCCATCCACAGTCGGCCCTCGGCGTCCTGCGCGCAGCCATAGGCGCTGGCCTCGGCGGGCTTGGGATAGGTCTCGACCTTGCCGCCGCGCACTCTCAGCACCGTGTCGCGCAGGGTGACCCAGACCGCGTCGCTCGCGTCCGCGCACAGGGCCCCGGCCGACCACTCGGTCCTGGCGACGGGCTTGGGCGCTCCGCCCGGGGCGATGGCGTAGACGGTGTGGGCGTCGGCGACCCAGACCGTACCGTCGCGGGTGGCGGTCATGCGGTAGCCGCGCGCGGAGTTGGGCGGGATGGCCTGCTCCACGACCACGCTGGCCGGCCGCATCATGTCCAGGCCGAGCTCGGTGCCGAACCAGACATTGCCCTCGCGGTCCTCGAACACGGCGTGGGTCTGGTCCGAGGTCAGGCCGTGCACGGCCTTGTAGGACTGGATGCGCAGGCCCGCCGCGTCGGCGCGCCTGGCCGCCACGCCCGGCGCCGGAATGTGCACGACCCCGTCGGTCCAGGTCGCGCCCCACAGGTCGCCCTTGTGGTCGAACAGGATCTTCGAACCGCCGACCTCGTCGCGCCGCGGATAGGCCCGGGTCAGCGACGACGCGGCCGGGGCCTCGCCGGCCAGCAGCCGCACGCCGGTGGAATCCGACACCCAGAGGCGCCCCAGCGCGTCCTCCGCCAGGCTGGCGCGGCGAGCGACCTTGACGCCGGTGGGCGAAAAGCGGGCCTGGCCCGGCGCGCGGCGCAGCACGGTGTCGCCCAGCACCAGCCATTGGGCGCCGTCGCGGCTGAAGAAGACCTGCCAGACCTCCTGCTCGGGCAGCCCGACCTCGGCCCCGAACTCCTGCCAGCGGCCGGCATGCCAGCGGGCCAGGGTGTTTCGCTTGCGGCCGCCGCGCGCGACCCAGATCCCGCCCTCGCGGTCTTCGGCCAGGCTCGTGACCTCGCGCGAGGGATTGGGCATGCGGGCGTCGATCAGCTGGCCGTCGCGATAGACCGCCACCCCGCCGCTGCGGCCAAGGCCCACCCACAGCGCGCCCGACTTCGCGCCCAGCACCTGGGCGACGTTCAGCCGGCCGGGCTTGGGGCCGCCGCGCTGGATCTGCTCGAAGGCGACGCCGTCGAAGCGGAAGAGGCCGTCGACGCTGCCGATCCACAGATAGCCGTCCTTCGACTGGCCGATGCTGTTGACCCGGCTGGGCGCGCCGCCCTCGAGCGACCAGCTGACGCGCTTGTATTCGGCCAGGGGCTCGAGACTCGGCGCGGCCTGCGCTGAAATCGCGAGGCCGAAGGCGAGCGCGACGCCCGCCAGTCCGATCCGGAAGCCCCCCGCCCGGCTCAAAGGTCGATGATGCCGCGCTTGGCGGCCACGGTCACCGCGTGGGTCCGGTCGTTGACGTAGAGCTTGGCGAAGATGCTCTTGATGTTCGACTTGATGGTGTCTTCCGACAGGTTCAGCTCGCGGGCGATGTGCTTGTTGGAATTGCCGTTGGCGATCAGCTGCAGGACGATGATCTCGCGGGCGTTCAGCGACTCGTCGATGGCGTGGATGGCGATGCGCTCGGCCACCTCGGCCTGCAGGTGGCGACGGCCGGCGTGGACGCCGCGGATGGCGTCCAGCAGGTCTCGGCGCAGGCTGCTCTTCAGCAGATAACCCGCCGCCCCGGCGCGCAGGGCGTGCAGGGCCTGGGCGTCGCCGGTGAAGGTGGTCAGCACGATGATCCGCGCCTCGGGATGGGCCCGGCGGATGGTCTCGATGGCCACCACGCCGTGGCCGGGCATCTGCAGGTCCATCAGGGTGATGTCGGGGCGCAGCGCCTCCCAGCTGGCGACCGCTTCGTCGCCGGTGGCGGCCTCGCCGACCACGACCATGTCGGCCTGCGTCTCCAGCACCGCGATCACCCCCTCGCGCAGCATCGGGTGGTCATCGGCGATCAGCACGCGGATGCGTTCGTCGCTGGCAGGGGACGCGCCGCTGGCGGGGTACTCGTTCATTCGGCGGCGTCCGTGGACCGGTCCTTGCGCATGGGACTCGTACAGGTGACGTGTTTGGCGAACCGCGACCATACACGAAAGCGGCGCAGCATTACCCTTTCGGGGGTTGACGCGGAACCGCGCCGATCAAGCTTCCATGGGAATGGGACGCCCATTCGCCAGCGCCCAGTCGAGGGCGAAGTCGGCGACGTCCTCCCAGCCCGGCTCGTTGCACAGCCAGTGCGAACGGCCCGAGAAGCATTGCAGGTCGGTGCGCGAGGCCGCGCGGCGCTGGTGGCGGGCCGCGGCCGCGACCATGCCGGCCGGCGCGATCCTGTCCTCGTCGCCGGCGATCAGCAGCAGCGGCGGCCGGCGGCGGCCCGCGCCCTTCCTCCGTCGCCACGGGCCCAGCAGCGCCTGGCGCACTACCCTGGCCGGCGCAGACACGATCTGCTCGGCATAGGCGGCGCGGCGCTCGGCCTCGGGCAGGGTCTGGGCGAACAGGGCGGAAAAGCGCTCGAAGCTCAGCGGCGCGGCGCCGTTGCAGCCGCACCAGCGGGCCAGGATCCGGCGCAGGGCCCAGGCCGCGCGCGGCCGCTCCAGCAGGCCGAACGGCGGGGTCGAGGCGATGGCCACCCCGCAGGCGCCGCAGCCACGGTCCAGCAGCAGCTGTACGACCAGTCCGCCGAAGCCGTGGCCGATCAGGACCGGCGGTTCTGCCAGGGTCGCGGCGTGGGCGGCGTAGCTTTCGACCACTTCCTCCAGGCTCAGCCGCCCCAGGCCGCGCGGCGGCGCGTCCAGCAGCGGCCAGGCCGGCGCCAACACGCTCAGGCCGCGCGCGGTGTAGCGGGCCTGGAAGCGATCCCAGAACCTGGGGGTCAGCCAGGCGCCGTGGATCAGCAGGACGGTCGCGGTCACGACGGGTTCCGAACCTCGATCATTCCGCCGCGATCAGCGGCCAGGCCGCCTCGCGCTCGCC
This sequence comes from Caulobacter sp. GW821-FHT09B11, assembly GCF_059418205.1. Classification (NCBI taxonomy): domain Bacteria; kingdom Pseudomonadati; phylum Pseudomonadota; class Alphaproteobacteria; order Caulobacterales; family Caulobacteraceae; genus Caulobacter; species Caulobacter sp. GW821-FHT09B11. The sequence continues at coordinate 128,818 of NZ_JBWKPK010000011.1, forward strand.
GCCGCGCAGGCGACGCCAGACGCTGGGCGACTGGCCCTCGAAGCGACGGAACATCCGGCAGAAATGCGCCTGGTCCGACAGGCCGCAGGCCAGGGCGATGGCGGCCAGGCTGTCGCCCGTCGACAGCATCATGTCCTTGGACCGGGCGATGCGGCGGCGGTTGACATAGGTCTTGGGCGCGTCGCCGAAACTCGCCCTAAAGGCCCGCGAGAAGTGGCTGGGGCTGAGGCGGGCGGCGGCGGCCAGCTCGGCGCTGGTCACCCGGTCGGCCAACCGGGCCTCGACCAGCGCCTTGACCCGCAGCACCTGCCAGGGGGCCAGCCCCCCGCGTTGCAGGGCCGGCGAGGCGGGCGCGGCCGGGGCGAAGCTGCGCGAGGCCGCCGCTTCGATCTGCGGCAGCAGCCGCACCGCCACGGCGATGCAGCGCTCGGCGTCGGCCGGGTCGGTGGCCAGGGCGTGACGGGCCTGCTGCAGCAGCTGGCGGATCTGGTCGTGGGCCGGTCTGGGAGCCTGTTCGGCGTCGGTTTGGGCGCCTGTGTCGGAGGCGCGGGTCATGACGGTCTGGGCTTGCATCGTCGCTCTCTTGGGAAGGTGGTCAGTCCAGGACGCCGCCGACCACTTGCCGGCGCAGGAGCAAACTCAACCAAGGCGCGCCTGTGCGCCATTCCCGCACGGGTGAAGCGCACTCACCCAGGCGGGTGAAGAATCCCGCCCGGATGGGAGCGCTATCTCCTCCCCCTATTTCACCGCCACGCCCCGCGCCTCGTCCGAGAACAGCGACAGCAGGCCCAGCACCGCCGACGGCCAGAAGGCAGCGGGTCCCAGCAGGGCGAAGGCCAGAGCCCCCAGGCCGCAGCCGGCCGCGAACAGGCCGACGGCGACCGACAGCTTCCTGATCCGGGCGATCGAGGCCGCCCGATCGGGTCCCCGGCGGATCAGTTCGGCGACGTCGAGCATGATCTGGGTGGTCGAGCCGGTCATCAGGGTGGTCGGCGGCGCGGTCGGGATGTGCACCCGGTGGGCGGCGTTCTGGATGGCCATGGCGCAGACGAAGACCGCCGCCACCAGGATCAGCTGCCAGCTGTCGCCCTTGGCGAACGGCGCCAGGGTCACGGCCAGGGCCGAGCCGGCGACCAGCAGCAGGGTCTTGACCCCCAGCATGATCCGCAGGACCGGCAGGCCCTCGGCCTCCAGCCGGAAGGTGACCAGCCGGCTGATCACCACCGCCGCGCAGAAGATCGGCAGGACCAGCAGCTTGGCCACCGCCCCGTCGGCCCCATGGATCATCGCCGCCCCGAAGGTGACGAAGTTGCCGGTGACGTGGGCGACGAACAGCCCCTGCAAGGCCAGGAACCCGACCGTGTCGAGATAGCCGCCGTTGAAGCTCATCACCTTGGAAAGGCTGGGAAAACGCATGGTCACCATCCGTACTTGAGCTCGACGCCGAGATAGTCGCTGTCGTCCCGGCCGGCGGCGCGCAGGGCGCTTCCGGCCTCGAAATGGACGGCCTCGACCGTGCCCGTCAGGCTCCGATTGAAAGCGTAGTCGGCCCGCAGGTGGGCGTAGGCGCCAGTCCACCGGCCGCCCTGCCCGGCCGTGCCGGCATAGGCGACGAAGGGCTGGCCGTAGATCGCGTCGGCGCTCGTGCGCCGCCACTGGCCGGCCAGGGCGGCCATGATGTTCAGCTTCGGCGTCGGCGCCACCGTCACCGATGGCTTCAGGTGCGCGATGTTGGCGTAGCCGGTGTAGCCGGCGCGGGTGAAATAGGCGGCGTTGGGATAGAGCGGGTTGAAGGTGCCGAGGCGCCCGTCGCCCTTCCGGCCGTCGCCGCTGGCCAGGTCGCCTTGCAGGCCAAGGCGCGGCGACCAGGGGACGCCCGCGAACGTCCAGCCGCCCCGCGCCCCGGCCGCCCAGGCGTGGACGTCGGTCGAGCCGACCTCGCCGCGCTGGACCATGGCTTCGAGGTCCCAGTCCAGGCTTCTGGCTTTGCCGGCGTAGCGCAGGTCGTAGACCTGCCGATCCTCCTGTCCGACAGCGTCGCCGTAGCGGGCGGTCGAACGGGCCAGACGGCCGGCATAGGCCGACACCGCCCCGCCGAAGGCCTTGCGCTCAACCCGTGCGAAGTCGAGCCGCACATGGCCGCTGGACGTGTCGTCGAAGGCTTCGTCGTCGGCATATTGCACCGGCTGGCTGACGACGCCGGCCAGGGTCCAGGGACCCCGGCTCCAGTCGACCCAGACCGCGTCGAACGACTGGCGCACGCCCGGACCGTCGCGGGCCGACAGGAAGCGCTGCTGGTCGATCGGGAAGTCCTGCCGGCCGACCCGCACCGTCGCCTTGCCGCCGGCCAGCTGGCCCACGTGATCGACGAAGGCCAGGCGCAGGTCCAGGCGGTCGGCGTCGGCCCCGCCCACATGGCGACGGCCGATGGCGCGCACGTCCTCCAGCATGACGAACGCCCGCCAGCCGCCGGCCCGTGCGTCGGCGTGCACCTGCAAGCGCTGCGACAGGCTGGTGTCGGACGCCTCCTGGCCGAAGGTCGGGGCGTCGCCCAGCTCAAGCCGCTCGCGCAGGGTCAGGCCCAGCGACAGGAAGGCCCCGTCGCCCAGCGGCACGTACTTCAGGCCGTCGAGAGGCTCCGTCCGTCTGGCCGGATCGGCCAGGACCGACCAGTCCTCCTGCCAGCGGTTGGCCTTGATCGCGGGACGCTCGGCCGCCAGGGCCGGGCCGGTAGCCGCGAGCACCAGGGCCGCGGCCGCCAACGTCCTCATGACCCTCTCCGCGCGTCGAGATCGTGCCAGGCCACCAGCAGGAAGCCGCCGACCAGGCCCAGGTGCTCGAAGAAGCTGTTGGTCGCGCCGAACCGCTCGGGAGTGGCCATCTCCCAGAAGCGGTTGGCCATGAAGGTCGCGCCCAGGGTGAAGGCCGCCAGGGCCAGCGCCCCCAGCCAGCGCAGCCGGCCGCTCAGGATCATCGCCGAGGCGGCCAGCTCCAGCACGATCACCGCCACGGCGAACGGCGCGGCCGGCGACAGGCCGAAGTGGGCCATTTCGCCGACGGCCCCGCCGAAGTCGAAGGCCTTGGTCAGTCCGCCCTGGATATAGGCCGCGCACAGGCCCAGCAGCGCGATCCAGCGCACCGCCGGCGAGGTGAGGACGGCCCGCATCAGACCGCCCAGCAGGCGCAGCCCAGCGCGCCCCAGAACGACTTCAGGTCGCTGATCGGCAGGCTTTTGGTCCAGGCCGTGGCGTGGTCGTGGCCGTGAACCCCGCAGCCGCTGGCGCAAGCGCACGCGGCCGCCGCCTGGCGACGCAGGGCCGCATCCTTCTCCGGCTCGGCCCAGGCCGCATAGCCGCCGAACACCCGCACCGGCGACCAGTCGGGCATGGCCGGCGGCACCTCGTTCTCGTCCAGCGTGGCGAAGTCGCCCGCGCCATAGACGATCTTGCCGCCGACCATGGTCAGGTCAGAGGTCATGTCGGCGATCTCGTCCTCGGGCACGCCGAAGAAGTCGCGGTCGGGCACGATCAGGTCGGCCAGCTGGCCCTCCACGATCCGCCCCTTCTTGCCCTCCTCGTTGGAGAACCAGGTGACGTTCTCGGTCCACATGCGCAGCGCGCCCTCGCGGTCCAGGCAGTTGCGCTGCGGATAGATCCGCGTGCCACCCACGGTCTTGCCGGTGATCATCCAGGCCAGCGAGACCCAGGGATTGTACGAGGCCACCCGTGTCGCGTCGGTGCCGGCCGAGACCTTGAGCCCCTTCTCCAGCATCTTGGCGATCGGCGGCGTCGCCTCGGCGGCCGCCGCGCCGTAGCGCTCGAGGAAGTATTCGCCCTGATAGGCCATGCGGTGCTGCACGGCCACGCCCCCGCCCAGGGCGGCGATGCGGTCGATCGACTTCTCCGAGATCGTCTCGGCGTGGTCGAAGAACCAGTTCAGGCCTTCCAGCGGGACGTCCTTGTTGACCTTCTCGAAGACATCCAGCGCCCGGTCGATGGTCTCGTCATAGGTGGCGTGCATCCGCCAGGGCCAGCGGTTCTGGGCCAGGATGGTGACCACCTCCTCCAGCTCGCCTTCCATCTGCGGCGGCATGTCGGGGCGCGGCTGGCGGAAGTCCTCGAAGTCGGCGGCCGAGAACACCAGCATCTCGCCCGCGCCGTTGTGGCGGAAATAGTCGTCGCCCTGCTTGTAGGTCGAGGTCTTCGTCCAGTTCAGGAAGTCGTCCTTCTCGCCCTTGGGCTTCTGGGTGAAGAGGTTGTAGGCGAGGCGGATGGTCAGCTGGTTGTCGTCGGCCAGCTTCTGGATGACCTCGTAGTCGTCCGGATAGTTCTGGAAGCCGCCGCCGGCGTCGATCGCCCCGGTCACGCCCAGCCGGTTCAGCTCGCGCATGAAGTGGCGGGTCGAGTTGACCTGGTAGTCGAAGGGCAGCTTCGGACCCTTGGCCAGGGTGGCGTAGAGGATCTGGGCGTTGGGCTTGGCCAGCAGCAGGCCGGTGGGATTGCCCTGGCTGTCGCGGATGATCTGGCCGCCGGGCGGTTCGGGGGTGTCGCGGTCGTAGCCGATCACCCGCAGCGCCGCGGCGTTCAGCAGGGCGCGGTCATAGAGGTGCAGGATGAACACCGGCGTGTCGGGCGCCACGGCGTTCAGCTCCTCGATGGTCGGCAGGCGCTTTTCGACGAACTGGTGCTCGGTGAAGCCGCCCACCACCCGCACCCACTGCGGCGGCGGGGTGATGGCCACCTGGCGCTTGAGCATGCCCATGGCGTCGGCCAGCGAGCGCACGCCGTCCCAGCGCAACTCCATGTTGAAGTTCAGTCCGCCGCGGATGATGTGCAGGTGGTTGTCGATCAGGCCCGGCAGCACCCGGCGGCCCTTCAGGTCGACCACCCGGGTCGCCGGCCCGGCCAGGGCCATGACCTCGGTCTCGGTCCCCACGGCGGAAAAGCGCCCGCCGGTCACGGCGACGGCCTGCGCGTTGGGATTGCCACGGTCGAGGGTGGTGAAGCGGCCGTTGCGCAGGATCAGGTCGGGCGAGGTCATGCGGATACTCCGGGGGAACTGGGGCCGAGGGAAGTGGGGACGTCAGGCTTCAGGGGTGGTCGGCTCGGCTCGCGCCTGTTCGGCAGGCTTCACGCCGCCCGGCAGGCTGCCGAACATGTGCGGCCCCACCTGGTGGCGCAGCCACGAGACGGCGGCGGGCTTGCGCGCCAGGGCGCCCTTGACCAGCGGCGGGATCTGCTCGCCGACCAGTATGCCCAGCAGCCCCAGCAGGGCCACCACCGGCGGAGCGGGCGAGCGCACCTGGACCAGGGCGTAGAACACGCCGACCACCAGGCCGGCGGCGAGCGACAGGATGTAGATCTTCATTGGGATACGCCTTGCTGCAAAGGCGGCCCGCGCCGGCCTGGAAAGCGGCCGGCGCGGGCCGGTTCGTCAGCCCTCGTGGGCGTTGAACATGGTCTTGGCGTAGATGATGCCCAGGCCGTAGCCGCCGCCGAACTTCTTGGCGATGCCGGTGGTCAGGTCGTAGGTCTCGCCGCGCGCCCAGTCGCGCTGCAGCTCCAGCAGGTACTGCAGGGCCGTCATCGGACGGGCGCCGGCCTGGATCATGCGCTGCACGGCCCGTTCGTGGGCCTCTTCGGAGATGTCGCCGCAGGCGTCGGTGATGACGTAGACCTCATAGCCCTGCTGCAGGGCCGACAGGGCCGGACCGACGATGCAGACGCTGGTCCACAGGCCGGCCAGCACGATGCGGCCCTTGCCGATCTTGTTGACCTCGTCGATCACGCCGACGTCTTCCCAGCTGTTCATCGAGGTCCGGTCGACCAGGGCCTTGCCCGGGAACGGCGCGGTGACCTCGTCGAACATCGGGCCCGAGAAGCTCTTCTCGGCCACCGTCGTCAGGATGGTCGAGACGCCGAAGCCGGCCGCCCCGCTGGCCACCAGGGCGGCGTTGTTGCGCAGGGAGACCGGGTCGATCGACTTGGTCGCGAACGCCATCTGCGACTGGAAGTCGATCATGATCAGCGTGTGGTCGGTCGGGGTGATCAGTTGATCGCCGGGAGTCGGGGTGGCCGTGATCGGCATCGACGGTGTCCTTGGAAAGCGGAGTGGATTGAACGCCGGCGATACTGCCGGTCGGCGCCCCGAGGGTCTTGTTTAGGTCGCCCCCGATTTGGCCGCGCGGGCTGTCGGGACGTCGCCCAGAGGGTCGTCGTGATCGGGGCTGAACCGAGCCCTTGCGATACCGACGATACGCCTCGCCTCAACCTGAAGCGCCGAAAAAGCCAAGCAAATCCTCACGTTGCCGATATTGGCCAGATCCGTGCTTTCGGTCCATTTCTAATACGACATATCGTATCCCACTCGACATCTCCGAGACATCGCGACTATCATCCCGATTATCGGGATAAGTTCCCACAATATGAAAACTGTCGATCTCGGCGTCGCGCCCTCCCCCGGGTCGCCTCCGAGCCACGCCAGGCACAGGAGGAAACGATGAAGTCGTCGAACAGCGCGCAACTGTGGGCGGGTGTTTCGAGCATCGCGGTGGCCGCCGCCGTGTTCGCCGCCCCGGCCATGGCCCTCGCCCAGACCGCGCCCGCCGCCCCGGCCGGCCAGACCGTCGAGCCCGACGCGGTCGAGGAAGTCGTCGTCACCGGCATCCGCGCCTCGCTGCGCAGCGCCATGGACGTCAAGCGCAACTCCCTGCAGGTGGTCGACACCATCTCGGCCGAGGACATCGGCGACTTCCCTGACAAGAACCTCTCCGAAGCCCTGCAACGGGTGACCGGCGTGCAGATCAGCCGCCAGGACGGCGAAGGCCGCGGCGTCAGCATCCGCGGCGCCGATCCCAGCCTCAACCGCGTCGAGATCAACGGCTCTTCGGCCCTGTCGCTCACCGTCGGCGGCAGCGACCGGGCTGTGGACTTCCGCGACATCCCCGTCGAGTTCGTCTCGCGTCTGGACGTGGTCAAGTCGCCGACCGCCGACATGGCCGAGGGCGGCATCGGCGGCACGGTGCGGGTGATCACGCGCCGGCCGTTCGACAGCAAGGAGCCCTACGTCGCCGGCTCGATCCAGGGCGTATATTCGAACCTGGCCAAGGAATACGACCCCAAGGTCGCCCTGATCGGCAGCCGCACCTTCTTCGACGACAAGCTGGGCGTCCTGCTGTCGGGCACCTGGGAAAAGCGCCACCTCAACAGCAACAACGCCCGCACCACCGGCTGGCTGAGCCGCGCGGCCACGGCCACCGGCACGGGGGCTACGCCGGGGCGCAGCACCGACATCAACGGCGACGGCAAGCTGGACTACATCCCCGAGATCCCGCGCCTGATCATCGACCGCCGCGAGACCGAGCGCAAAGCGCTGAGCAGCGTCGTCGAGTGGCGTCCGACCGACAACTTCAAGGCCTATGTCGACGCCACCTACGCCACCGCCACCGAGAAGGTGAACAGCTCGTTCCTGCAGCTGGGCGCGTCGGGCGGCCTGATCGACTACAGCAAGACCACGCTGGGCGAGGAGAACACGGTCAACCACATCGAGCTGACCAGCAACGCCGACTTCCCGATGGATCTGGCCTACCGCAACATCCTGGGCGACCTGAAGCGCACCCAATACGCCACGGCCGTCGGCGGCGAGTGGAAGCTCGACAACTGGACCTTCGACGCCCGCCTCGACTACTCCAACGCCGAGGTCCAGAACAACGAGATCAACGCGACCGCCACGGTGTTCGGCGTCCCGCGCGCCATCATCGACTACAAGGGCGGACAGAAGTCGCCGAACTTCTCGTTCCCGGGCCTGGACGTCACCACCGGCCAGGGCGTCAAGCGGCTCGACGCGCTGTTCAACCCGCGCAACAACACCTCCGAAGAGACAGCCCAGCAGTTCAACGTCACCTACCGGCCCAACATCGACTGGCTGACCTCGATCAAGGCCGGCGTGCAGGCGCGTCAGTTCGAGACCGACCAGATCCTATACCAGCGCACCACGCGTCTGAATTGCCGAGGCGACGCCAGCAGCGGCGCCATCATCGCCGTGGCTGCCTCGTGCGCGACGCTCGAGAACATCGTCAACGTCAATTCGGGCGTGAACAACATCCCGTTCTTCCAGACCGGCGACCTGGGCTATTCCGGCGGCATCCGCCAGTGGAACGACAACACGATGGGCACCTACGCCGCCACCCTGGCGACCGCGGGCCTCGGCAACGACATCTACGGCGTCAATCCCAACATCAACACCGCTGAGACCGCTGGCGGCCGTGGCAGCTTCCAGGCCTTCCTCGACACATGGTCGGTGGAGGAGAAGACCAAAAGCGCCTACGTCCAGGCCAACTTCGACTTCCATGAACTGCCGGTGCCGGTCAGCGGTACGCTGGGCGTACGCGTCGTCGACACCGAGACCCTCTCCACCGGCTACAACCGCGTGCAGACCAGCCCCACCGTCGTCAACTTCATCAAGGGCGAGGCCGAGGGCGGCTACACCAAGACCCTGCCGTCGCTGAACCTGCGGTTCGAGTTCATTCCTGGCAAGCTGATCGGCCGCGCCGCCGCCAGCAAGGTGATGGCCCGCGCCGCGCCCAGCCAGCTGGCCCTGCGCCGCAGCATCGATCAAGTCGGCTTCACCGGATCGCGCGGCAATCCCGACCTGCAGCCGTTCGAGGCCACCGCCTATGACGCGGGGCTGGAGTGGTACTTTGGCAAGGACAGCTTCGTGTCGGCGACCTACTTCCGTAAGGAGATCTCGTCCTTCATCACCAACACCAGCACGACCGAGGATATCGACGGCAAGCCCTATACGATCACCGTGCCGGTCAACGGGACCGACCAGGTGACCATCGACGGCCTGGAGGTCGGCGGTCAGTACGCCTTCGACTTCCTGCCCGCGCCGTTCGACGGCTTCGGCGTCCTGGCCAACTTCACCTACCAGAAGGACAAGGGCTACAAGGAGACCAGCATCCTGACCGGCGAGATCCTGCCGTTCCAGGGCCTGTCGCGGAAGAGCTACAACGCCTCGCTCTACTATGAGAACGACAAGTTCAGCGCCCGCGCCTCCTATAACTGGCGCGACGACTGGCTGATCACCCCGCGCGGCCGCGGCGGCCTGGCCGAGTTCAACAAGGCCTTCGGCACGCTGGACGCCTCGGCCAGCTACAACGTCAACGACAAGATCACCGTCTTCGTCGAGGGCGTGAACCTGACCGACGAAGTGCGGATCGAATACAACAGCCCCGCCCGCCGTATCGGCAACGAGACCTTCGGCTCGCGCTACTTCTTCGGCGTTCGCGCGAAGTTCTAGGGAGCCTAGTTCCAGGCGAGACAGGGGCGCTCTTTCCGGAAGGGAAGAGCGCCCTTCTTCGTTTAGCCCCCCTCGCCCGTCATCCCGGACGGAGGGACGCTCAGAAGCGAGGCCGCGGCGACGTGGCCTTCCACATCGGACAAGAAGAGCGCCTGTTCACAGTCGCCTCCCTCGCCCTTGTGGCGAGGGCCCATGCCGGCGACCGCTCAGACCTAGGGCCAATCGACATTCACCGGCCTGAGCTCATTTTTCACCGAGCCTCCCCGCGAAGGCGGGGATCCAAGACGAGGTTGGATTCGATCCACGGTCGCGCCTCATCCTGAAATCCAGCTTGGGTCCCCGCCTTCGCGGGGATGCGCGGAGTTGAAGGTCGCTAATAGCCGAATGTCGATCCGCCCTAACCGTCCTGTGAAGGTCTGAGCAGGTTGAACCATGGATCCTGGGCGCAAGGCCCAGGAAGGCGGTCGTTGGCATGGGCCGAAGCGGTGAGAAAAGCGCCGGATCTGGATTGTCGCCGCCCCCTTAGGGCGCGACCTCCACCGCGTCACTGCCCTTCAGTTGCAGCCAGTCGGTGAACGGGAGGTGGTAGTAGAGGTCGAAGACCTCGGCCTGCAGCTTGAAGGGCAGGCTGCTCTCGCTGTTCCACAGCATGACGACGCCGGTCTTCGTGGCCGGGTCGAACATCATCGTCGAGCGGTAGCCATCGACGGCGCCGCTGTGGCCGGCCAGGCGGTGGCCCTGGTAGCCGAAGCTGCGCATGCCCAGGCCATAGGCCGGCTTGTCGAGCGAACGGCCGAGCGGCGAGTTGCCGTAGGGCCGGTTGGTCGGCACGCGCGGACGCTGGATCTCCTCCAGCACCCCGGCCGGCAGCACGGCGGGCGCCAGGCCCATCTGGGCCTGCATCCAGCGCGCCAGGTCGACGATGTTGGAGTTCACCCCGGCGGCGGCCGGCACGCGGTAATAGGCCTCGGCCAGGATCGACTCGCGGCCATAGCGGGTGGGCCGCGCCCAGTGCCGCTCGCCACGGATTTCCTCCATGCCGATGGTCGTGCTGCCCATGCCCAGCGGCAGGAACAGCTTCTGGCGCGCCTCCTCGGCGTAGGGCCGGTGGGTGGAGGCCTCAATGACCTCGCGGATCGTGTCGTAGGCGAGGTTCTGGTAGGTGTGGCAGGTGGCCGGCGGGCACTGCGGCGGCACCGTTCCCAGCGCCTGCCGGATCGTCTTCGGATCGCGACCGCCTTCCAGCCAGCCGTCATAGGCGTTGCGCGGCAGGCCGGTGCGCTGCGACAGCAGCTGCTCGACCGTCAGGCTGTGCTCGGCCCCGCCCGGCAGGCGCAGGCTGACGCCGAACCTGGCCAGCGGGTCCTGCAGCGAGAACGCCCCCTCCCCGGCCAGCCGCGCGCTGAGCGTCGAGGCTACGGTCTTCGACAGCGAGGCCCAGCGGAACACGGTATCGGCGTTGACCGCCTCGCCGTCGTTCGGCGTGGTCTGGCCATAGCCCTTCACGAACGACAGCCGGCCGTCCTCGACCACGGCGACGGCCAGGCCCGTCATGCTGCGGTCGGCCATCATCGTGCGGATGCGGGCGTCCAGCGCGCGGTAGTCGATCTTGCCGCGCCAGTCCTTGGCCTCCAGCGGCAGGACGACGGGCGTGGCGGCCGCGGCGACCTGGCGCTCGGCCTTGGTCCCGGGCTCGGATGGGCGCGTGCAGCGCGAGACGGTCAGGCCGACGCCGCCGCCGATCACCGCCACCACGGCGGCGAGGCCCAGCCAGACCCGCCAGGCGCGACGCTCGGCGGGATCGGGCACGATGTTGTGGATCTTACGCAGGCGCTGGTCCGCCGATACTGAACTTGGAAGAGAAGTCGGCCCGCTTCGACGAGGAAGCGGGCCGATCTAAGGCGATCAGCCGGCCAGCACGGCCTTGATGGCGGCCAGGCCGTCGTCGGCCTTGGTCGCGTCCGGGGCGCCGCCCTGGGCGAAGTCGGGCTTGCCGCCCGCGCCCTGGCCGCCCATGGCGATCACGGCGGCCTTGGCCAGTTCGGCGGCGCTGAACTTGCCGACGAGGTCAGCGGTGACGGCCACGGTGACGGCGGCCTTGCCGTCGGTCGTGCCCACCAGGGCCACGACGCCGCTGGTCAGCTGCTTCTTGAACTCCTCGGCGACGCCGCGCAGCTCCTTGCCGCCGACGCCGTCGAGGACGCGGGCGATCAGGGCCGTGCCATTGACGTCTTCCGGACCGGAGGCCGCGCCGCCGCCGCCCAGGGCCAGCTGCTTCTTGGCCTCGGCCAGTTCCTTCTCCAGCTTCTTGCGCTCGGCCACCAGGGCGTCGACGCGGGCCAGGACCTCGGCGACCGGGGTCTTGAACTGGTCGGCCAGGGCCTTGGCGACGCCGGCCTGGTCGAGCAGGAAGCGGCGAGCCGCCTCGCCGGTCAGGGCCTCGATGCGGCGCACGCCGGCGGCCACGCCTTGTTCCGAGACGATCTTGAACAGGGCGATGTCGCCGGTGCGGGCCACGTGGGTGCCGCCGCACAGCTCGACCGAATAGGCCTTGCCGGCTTCGGTCAGCGAGTCACCGAGGGTCAGCACGCGCACGCTGTCGCCGTACTTCTCGCCGAACAGCGCCACGGCGCCGGCCTCGATGGCCTCCTGCGGGGCCATTTCCTTGGTCTGGGCCGCCACGTTCTGACGGATGACCGCGTTCACTTCGGCCTCGATGCGCTCGATCTCGTCGGGGCTCAGCGGGCCGCCGTGGCTGAAGTCGAAGCGCATGCGCTCGCCGTCGACCATCTGGCCCTTCTGGGCGACGTGCGGGCCGAGCACATGGTGCAGGGCCGCGTGCACCAGGTGGGCGGCGGAGTGGTTGGAGCGGGTGGTGTGGCGGCGCTCGGCGTCCACCGAAGCCACGACCTGGTCGCCGACCTTCAGCGGCCCAGCCAGTTCGACGCGGTGCACGTGCAGCTCGCCGGCCTGCTTCTGGGTGTCGAGCACGCGGCTCTCGGCGCCGTTGGCCTCGATCGCGCCGGTGTCGCCGGCCTGGCCGCCGCTCTCGGCGTAGAAGCTGGTGCGGTCGAGCAGGACGTCGACGGTCTGGCCGGCCGAGGCGGACTCGACCTCGGCGCCGTCGGCGACGATGGCCTTGACCACGCCCGTGGTCTCGGTGGTCTCGTAGCCGACGAAGTCGGTGGCGCCGGCCTTTTCCTTGATCGAGAACCAGGCGGCGGCCGCGCCCTGCTGGCCCGAGCCGGCCCAGTTGGCGCGGGCCATCTGGCGCTGGCGGTCCATGGCCACGTCGAAGCCGTCGGTGTCGACCGTGATGCCCTTGGCGCGCACGGCGTCCTGGGTCAGGTCGAGCGGGAAGCCGTAGGTGTCGTAGAGCTTGAAGGCGGTCTCACCGTCCAGCACGCCGCCGCTTTCGAGCCCGGCGGTAGCTTCGTCAAGAAGCCCCATGCCGCGGCCCAGGGTGACGCGGAAGCGCTCTTCCTCCTGGCGCAGGGTCTCGACGATCGAGGCTTCGGCGCGGCGCAGTTCCGGATAGGCCTGGCCCATCTCGGCCACCAGGGTCGGGGCCAGGCGGTGCATCAGGGGCTCTTGCGCGCCCAGCAGATAGGCATGGCGCATGGCCCGGCGCATGATCCGGCGCAGCACATAGCCGCGGCCTTCGTTCGACGGGGTGACGCCGTCGGCCAGCAGGAACGATGACGAGCGCAGGTGGTCGGCGATCACGCGGTGCGACGGGGCCTGGTCGCCCTCGGCCTTCACCCCGGTCAGTTCGACCGAAGCGGCGATCAGGGCCTTGAACAGGTCGATGTCGTAGTTGTCGTGCTGGCCCTGCAGGACGGCGGCGATGCGCTCCAGGCCCATGCCGGTGTCGATCGACGGCTTGGGCAGCGACAGGCGCTCGCCGCCGGCCAACTGCTCGAACTGCATGAAGACGAGATTCCAGATCTCGATGAAGCGGTCGCCGTCCTCATCGGGGCTGCCCGGAGGGCCGCCGAAGATGCCTTCGCCGTGGTCGTAGAAGATTTCCGAGCACGGGCCGCAGGGGCCGGTGTCGCCCATGGACCAGAAGTTGTCGCTGGTCGGGATGCGGATGATCTTGTCGTCGGACAGGCCGGCGATCTTCTTCCACAGATCGGCCGCCTCGTCGTCGGTGTGGTAGACCGTGACCAGCAGCTTGTCCTTGGGCAGGGCGAACTCGCCGGTCAGCAGGGTCCAGGCGTGGGTGATCGCCTGTTCCTTGAAGTAGTCGCCGAACGAGAAGTTGCCCAGCATCTCGAAGAAGGTGTGGTGGCGGGCGGTGTAGCCGACATTGTCGAGATCGTTGTGCTTGCCGCCGGCGCGGACGCACTTCTGCGAGCTGGCCGCGCGCGGGTGCGCGGGCGTCTCGGCGCCGGTGAAGACGTTCTTGAACGGCACCATGCCCGCATTGACGAACAGCAGGGTCGGATCGTTCTGCGGCACCAGCGGCGCCGACGGCGTGACGGCGTGGTCGGCCTTGCCGAAGTAGTCGAGGAAGGTGCTGCGGATCTCGTTGAGGCTAGGCATCGTCGTCTCGGGAATCTCGAAAGGTCCGGTGGCTGCCGGAAGTCGGCGCTGCATAGCGCGGTTTCAAGTTTTGGGGAAATCGAATGGAAGAACCTAGCCCTATGGGGGAGGCGATCGCGTAGCGATCGGCGGGGGGCGTGTGTTGGCGGACGGCCGGTTCGGCGGAAGCTGAAAACGCCCCCCTCCGGCCCTTCGGGCCACCTCCCCCAGAGGGGGAGGATCTACGTCGCGCAGATGCTCCCCCTCTGGGGGAGCTGTCGCGGAGCGACTGAGGGGGCCGGCGGGCGTGCCCACCACCGAGAAGGAAGCTCTTGGCGCGGCGATCGCCTCGCCCCTACTGTCGCTGCACGGGAGGAACGCCATGACCGACGCCGGGATTGCGAGACGAGCAGGCGCCGTGCGGGTCGATGGACGGCGTAGGCGCGGCGGCTGGATCTTCTGGGCCGCGATCGCCGTCGCCATCGCCGCGCCGCTGATCGCCTTCGTCGCCTGGAAGCAGCGCGAGGCCGCCGGCGCCGCCGAGGCCTATTGGAGCCTGGCCGGGACGCCTTGCCCGGTCTTGACCCAGGCCGCCTTCGAGGCCCGGCAGCGCAAGCCGATGACCTTCGCTTTCGACGGCGTCGGCCTGGCGCGGGGCGCCGGCCACATGGAATGCACCCACCGGACCTACGCCCAGGCAGGCGGCAGGCGCGAGGCGCCGGTCTGCGACTTCACCGGCCCGATCGCCCTGGCCGTGAGCATCGGCAGCGAGCGGGCGTTCTACGCGCCGCCGGCTTCGGCGCGGGTGGCGGTGATCGACGGACGGCCGGTCTGCGTGCAGCGGCCGCTGACGAGGGTCGGGAATTGAGGGGCGGGGCCTGTTCATCTCCCTGTCGCGGGGAGGAAACCGGCCGGCAGATCGGAAGTTGAAACCGGCCCCCCTCCGGCGCTTAGCGCCACCTCCCCCAGAGGGGGAGGATCTTTTGGCGGCGCCTTGCGGCAGTCGCCCCTTCCTGTGATCGACGGCCGGCCGGTGTGCGTGCAGCGGCCGTGGACGAAGATCGGGGACTGAAGGGGCTGGGGCTTTTCGCCTCCCCTATCGCGGGGAGGAAACCGGCCGGGATTTTGGAAGCTGAGAACGCCCCCCCTCCGGCCCTCCGGGCCACCTCCCCCAGAGGGGGAGGATCTTTTGGTCGGCGCAGCGCCAGGAAGGTGCTTCCCCTCTGGGGGAGTGTCGCGGAGCGGCTGAGGGGGATGAGGCCCGCGTCCTGCGGCGGTCGCCCCCTCCGTCACGGCGCGTTCCGCGCCGCGCCACCTCCCCCGTTGCACGGGGGAGGATAAACGAAATCGGACGCCTGGCATGGGGTCCAGGCGTCCGGGGTCGCGGCCGTCGTGGCGGTGTAGGTCCGCCGCGGGCGTATGGCGGGGTCGCCCTCGGCGGGCGGCGGCCGCGAAACTCGGAGCAGGCGCGCCCCGAGCTGTCTCTTATTCTTCCTCGCCGTCCTCGGGACCGCCGACCAGCAGCTCTTCCTCGATCTTCTGCGAGGCCTTGCGCACGGCCATCTCGATCTCGTTGGCCAGGTCCTTGTTGTTCTTGAGGAACTCGCGGACGTTGTCGCGGCCCTGGCCGATGCGCTGGCTGTTGTAGGAGAACCAGGAGCCGGCCTTGTCGATGATGCCGCCCTTGACGCCCAGGTCGATGATTTCGCCGAGCTTCGAGATGCCCTCGCCGTACATGATGTCGAACTCGACCTCGCGGAACGGCGGGGCCACCTTGTTCTTCACCACCTTGACGCGGACGTTGTTGCCGATGATCTCGTCGCGGTTCTTGACCGAGCCGGTGCGGCGGATGTCCAGGCGCACCGAGGCGTAGAACTTCAGCGCGTTGCCGCCCGTGGTCGTTTCCGGGCTGCCGTACATCACCCCGATCTTGTGACGGATCTGGTTGATGAAGATGACGATGGTGTTGGCCTTGTTGATCGAGCCGGTCAGCTTGCGCAGCGCCTGGCTCATCAGGCGGGCCTGGAGGCCGGGCAGGCTGTCGCCCATCTCGCCTTCGATTTCGGCCTTCGGGGTCAAGGCGGCCACGGAGTCGACGACGACGATGTCGACCGCGCCCGAGCGCACCAGGGTGTCGGTGATCTCCAGCGCCTGCTCGCCGTTGTCCGGCTGGGAGACCAGCAGGTTGTCGAGATTGACGCCCAGCTTGAAGGCGTAGCCCGGATCCAGCGCGTGCTCGGCGTCGACGAAGGCCGCGGTGCCGCCGGCCTTCTGGACCTCGGCGACGACGTGCAGGGCCAGGGTGGTCTTGCCGGAGCTTTCGGGACCGTAGATCTCAATCACCCGCCCCTTGGGCAGGCCGCCGATGCCGAGCGCGATGTCCAGGCCGAGCGAGCCGGTGGAGACCGACTCCATCTCGACCTTGCCCTTTTCGCCCAGCTTCATCACCGAGCCCTTGCCGAAGGCCCGATCGATCTGCGCCAGGGCCGCTTCTAGCGCCCGCGCCTTGTCGCCTTCTTCCTTGCCCACGAGTTTCAAAGCCGCCTGACTGGTCATTGGATGATCCGCCTTATTCCATGATTCCGACCGTCCGGCCGGAAGTTCGAGCGCCTCGGCGCCCACCGCCTGTGGAATGATTAATGCGTACACATTTTGTTCTATGTTCGCAAGATGTTCTTTTTCGTTCCGGCGCGCCCGCCGGACCCGCCTGCGACGGGCGGTCGCAGCCCCATCGGCGACCCGCCCCCGTGCACGGGTCTTTAAGCTAAGGCGCGCAAGCTGCCCCTCCTCTGGGGAGAGCTCTGTCCGTGTCGATCGATCCGCGCCGCCTTCTGGGCCTGGCCTTCGCCAGCGCCGACCTTCTGCTGGAACTCGAAGGCGATCGCGTCAGCCTCGCCCTGGGCGCCGCGCAAAAGATCATGGGCAAGCCTGAAACCTCCTTGATCGGCCGCGTCTGGCGCGACCTGTTCACCGCCGCGGACCGCCCGCTGATGGACGCCGCGCTCTATGCTCTCGACGAGGGCCAGCGCCGGGGTCCGGTCACCGTCCGCGTCGCCGGGGAGCCGGAGCGCTTCGTTGGAGTCACTCTGCGGGCCCTCCCCGACAATTTCGGTCGCACCTCTATCGCGGTCACCGCCGCCCGCGCGCCCGCGGGGGGCCTGGACACCGCCGGCCTGCGCCCGCGCGAGAACTTCGAGGAGATCGCCAAGGGCCTGTTTGAAGCCGCGCGGGTCACCGGGCTCGAGCTGGAACTGGCCATGGTCGAGTTCGCCGGCCTGTCGGCCCTGCGCGAGGGCCTGAACGCGCCTGACGCCCTGGCGCTGGACATGAAGATCGCCGGCGCCGTGCGGGCCGAGTCCCACGCCGGCGCCATGGCCACCCAGGTCTCACCCGAGCGCTACGCCCTGCTGCGCGCCAAGGACGACCGACCCGAGGCCCTGGCCGCCCGCCTGACCAAGATCGCCGCCCTCGACGCCAGCGCCCATGTGGTGCCGCTGGACGGCGGGACCTCGTCGCGCGGCCTGCGGGCCCTGCGCTACGCCCTCGACGACTTCCTCCGCGAGGGCCTGAAGGACACTCCGCCCCTGACCCTGTCCGAAGCGATGAACAGGTCTGTAAAGCGCACCCTGGCCCGCGCCGGGGCCCTGGGCGCGGCGGTCAGCCAGCGCCGCTTCACCCTGGCCTACCAGCCCGTGGTCGACCTCTCGAACGGTCAGGCCCACCACCACGAGGCGCTGGTGCGCTTCGAGGACGGCGCCAGCCCCTTCGCCCTGATCCGCATGGCCGAGGAGTTCGACATCATCGAGGAGCTGGACCACGCCATCGCCGAGCAGGCGGTGCGCCGGATCGCCTCGGACCGCAACGGCGCGGTGAAGCTGGCCGTCAACGTCTCGGGCCGCACCATCGTCAGCGAG
Source organism: Caulobacter sp. GW821-FHT09B11 (assembly GCF_059418205.1). Classification (NCBI taxonomy): domain Bacteria; kingdom Pseudomonadati; phylum Pseudomonadota; class Alphaproteobacteria; order Caulobacterales; family Caulobacteraceae; genus Caulobacter; species Caulobacter sp. GW821-FHT09B11. The sequence goes on from NZ_JBWKPK010000011.1 coordinate 146,559, forward strand.
ACCTTCGTCGATCACATCAACCGCCTGCTGACCCAGACGCCGGCCGCCAGGGGCAAGCTGATCTTCGAGGTCACCGAGACCAGCGCCATCGACGACCTGCCGCGCGCCAACCGCCACATCCAGGCCCTGCGCGGCCTGGGCTCGCTGGTCTGCCTGGACGACTTCGGGGCCGGCGCGGCCTCGTTCGCCTACCTGCAGGAACTGACCCTCGACATCGTCAAGATCGACGGCCGCTACGTGCGCGAGCTGGCCGGCAACAGCCGCGACGGGGCCATGGTGCGCCGCCTGGTCGAGCTGTGCCGCGACCTCAACGTCCGCACCGTCGCCGAGATGGTCGAGACCGCCGAGGTCGAGGACGTGGTCCGCAAGGCCGGCGTCGACTTCGCCCAGGGCTGGCTCTACGGCAAGCCGGCCGACCAGCCGCAGCCCTCGCAGAAGCCCGTGTCCGTGACCCCGATGGCCCGCCGCGTCGGCGTGTCGGAAGGCTGGGGCTGAGCCCCAAAAGCGCACGCGCGTTCGGCCGCCACGCTCCACCTTTTGCAAGCTTTGCCGTAATTGCGTGGAACCGTTGGCCTCGCCATGCGTCTTAAGCCACTAGCCGTGCACGCGCGTCGGCTGTCCGACGCTGCCGGTGATCGAGGGGGGCCTCAAAGTTCGCATGGACGCTGCCGATCCGGCGGAGCGTGAGGCCCATCGCCTCGCGGCGCTCCGCCGTTACGACATTCTGGACACCCCGCGCGAGGCGGCGTTCGATGAGATCGTCGCCCTGGCCGCCGAGATCTGCGGCGCGCCCATCGCCGTGGTCAACCTGATCGACGAGCACCGGCAGTTCTTCAAGGCCGAGGTGGGTCTTGGCGTGCGCGAGACGCCGCTGGAGACCTCGTTCTGCGCCAAGGCGATCCTGGAAGACGACTTCCTGCTGGTGCCCGACGCCACGCGCGACCACCGCTTCGACGGCAATCCGCTGGTCACCGGCGAGCCGCACCTGCGGTTCTACGCCGGCGCCCTGCTGAAGACCGCCGAGGGCCTGCCGATCGGCACGCTGTGCGTGCTCGACACCGCGCCCAAGGACCTGTCGCCCTTGCAGCAGCGCACCCTGCAGGTGCTGGCCCGGCAGGTGATGAACCAGCTCGACCTGCGGCTTTCGCTGCAGCACCGGGCCCAGAGCGAGCAGCTCTACCGCACCCTCTTCGACTCGATGGACGAGGGCTTCTGCATCATCGAGTTTTTCGACGGCCCGCACGGGCCGCTCAGCGACTACGTCCACGTCGACGCCAACGCCGCCTACGCCCGCCACGCCGGCATTCCCGACGTGGTCGGCCAGAAGCTGCGCGAGATGGTCGGCGACGAGGCCGACGCCTGGGCGGCGCGCTACGGACAGGTGCTGCGCACGGGCCAGCCGATCCGCTTCGAGCAGGAGCTGGTGGCCACCAGCCGCTACCTTTCGCTGTCGGCCTTCCGCATCGAGCCGGCCGAGCGCAGGCAGGTGGCGGTGCTGTTCCAGGACATCACCGAGCGTCGCCGGGCCGAGCTGGCCCTGCGCCAGTTGAACGAGACCCTGGAGCAGCGCGTGGCCGCGGCCCTGGCCGAGCGCCGGGTGCTGGCCGACGCGATGGAGGGGGCCAACGCCTTCATCCAGGTGGCCGACAAGGACTTCCGCTGGCTGGCCATCAACAGCGCCGCCGCCGGCGAGTTCGAACGGGTATTCGGCGTGACGCCGTGTGTCGGCGACAGCATGCTCGACCTGCTGGCCGACCAGCCGGAGAACCGCGAGCAGGTGCGCGCGGTCTGGTCCCGCGCCCTGGCCGGAGAGGAGTTCGTCCAGGTCGAGGCCTATGGCGATCCCGACCGTTACCGTCGCTATTACGAGATGCGGTTCGGCGCCCTGCGCGACGAGGCCGGCCTCCAGGCCGGCGCCTATCAGTTCGTCTACGACGTCACCGAGCGCCTGGCCGAGCAGGACCGCCTACGCGAGGCCGAGGAGGCCCTGCGCCAAGCCCAGAAGATGGAGGCCGTCGGCCAGCTGACCGGGGGCCTGGCCCACGACTTCAACAATCTGCTGTCGGGCATCTCGGGCTCGTTCGAGATGATCGGCACGCGGCTGTCGCAGGGCCGCATGGTCGATGTCGACCGCTACGTGGCCGCCGGCCAGGGCGCGGCGCGGCGGGCCGCCGCCCTGACCCACCGCCTGCTGGCCTTCTCGCGCCGCCAGACCCTGTCGCCCAAGCCGATCGTCATCAACCGGCTGATGGCCGAGTTCGTCGAACTGGTGCGCCGCACCGTGGGACCGGCGATCAAGGTCGAGACCGTCGCCGCCGGCGGCCTCTGGCCCACCCTGGTCGACGCCAACCAGCTGGAGAACGCCCTCCTCAACCTCTGCATCAACGCCCGCGACGCCATGCCCGACGGCGGCCGCATCACAATCGAGACCGGCAACAAGTGGCTCGACCGCCGCTCGGCCGACGAGCGCGGCATGGAGCCGGGCCAGTATGTCTGCATCTGCGTCAGCGACACCGGCGTGGGCATGGACAAGGCCATCCAGGAGCGGGTGTTCGACCCGTTCTTCACCACCAAGCCGATCGGCGAGGGCACCGGCCTTGGCCTCTCCATGGTCTACGGCTTCGCCCGCCAGTCGCACGGCCACGTGCGGATCTATTCCGAGCTGGGCGAGGGCACGATGGTCTGCATCTACCTGCCGCGCCACTTCGGCAAGGAAGAGAGCGACGACAGCGACGTCGCCGCCGCCCTGCCCGCGCCCGCCGCCGCCGGCGAGACCGTGCTGGTGGTCGACGACGAGCCGACCGTGCGCATGCTGATCGTCGATGCGCTGCAGGAGCTGGGCTACGCCTGCATCGAGGCCGCCGACGGCCCGGCCGGCCTGCGCCTGCTGCAGACCGACGCTCGCATCGACCTCCTGATCACCGATGTCGGCCTGCCCGGCGGGCTGAATGGCCGCCAGGTGGCCGACGCCGCCCGCGCCCTGCGGCCCGACCTGAAGGTGATGTTCATTACCGGCTACGCCGAGAACGCGGTGCTCAACCACGGCCACATCCAGCCCGGCATGGAAGTGCTGACCAAGCCCTTCGCCGTCGCCGACCTGGCCGCGCGAGTGGATCGTATGCTGAGGGGTTAGCGCACGGATTGACGGCCGGACCGGCCCGTGGCTGGCTCGCTCCAACCGTTTCCAAGGCAAAGGACTCCCATGGCCAGGCTGATCTTGAGCGTCGTCGGCAGCGACCGGCCGGGCCTCACCCAGGCCCTGGCCCAGGCGGTGCTGTCGGCCGGCGGCAACTGGCTGGAGAGCCACCTCAGCCGGCTGGGCGGGCTCTATGTCGGCTCGGTGCTGGTCGAGCTGGACGAAGGCAAGGTCGACGCCCTGCGCGCCGCCGCCGGCGCGGTGGACGCCCAGGGCCTGGAGGTGCGGATCGCTCCCGCCATAGAGGCCGCCGAGAGCGCCGGCGAGGCGATCCAACTGGCCCTGGTCGGCCAGGACCGGCCGGGCATCGTGCACCAGGTGACGGGCGTGCTCAGCGGCCTTTCGGCCAATATCGAGACCTTCGGCACGCGTCTCAGCGTCGAGCCGCATTCGGGCGCGCCGCTGTTCCACATGGAGGCCCGCCTGCGGCTGCCCGCCGGCCTGTCGGTCGCGACCGTGCAGGCGGCGCTGGAGGACATCTCGGGCGAGATCATGGTCGACATCGCCCTGGCGCCCGCCGAGGGGAACTAGCCCCCGCCTTCGCCTTTCCCATCCGGCGGCTTGCGCAGCACCACCATCACCTCCACCCCGCCCGGCCGCCGGGCCAGGGCGTCGCGCAGCATGGCCAGCAGGGTCTCTTCCGAGACGTGCAGGTCGACGATCCGCGCCGTCTCCTCGTAGACCATGTGGAAGTGCGGCTCGGGCTGGGTGTCGAACACCGGCTCGGGACCGGTGGTCGGCAGGCGCGAGACCAGGCCGTGGTCGGCGAAGGCCTCCATCTGGCGGGCAAGCTCGCCGAGCGGGATCGACAGGCCGGCCTCGACCGCCAGGTCGGCGACCTCGGGCAGGGTCAGGTGGGTCTCCTCGGAGGCGCGCAGCAGCGCCAAGAGTCGGGGCGCCGGGCCACGGCTCGGCAGTCCCGCCCGGCGCAGCGCGTCCTGGAGGACGGCGTCCACGGCGTGAGGCATCGAAGGCGTCCTCCCGGGGCGGAGGGACGGTCGCGCTCTTTCCGGCGTCGCGACCTCTGTTCCCGCGCCCGAATTCCGACGCCGCCCGAGGGCGCCGTCGCGAAGGACCTTCACGCAAACCAGGATTGAATAGAAGCGCCAAGATCCAATGGTTGCGATAGGCTTCCCCTATCGGGAGGAACCATGAACCTGCGAGACCTGCGCTACCTGCTGGCCGTGGCCGAGCACGAGCACTTCGGCCGCGCCGCCCGCGCCTGCGGCGTCAGCCAGCCCACCCTGTCGGTGCAGATCCGCAAGCTGGAAGAACTGCTCGGGGTCACGCTCTTCGAGCGCACCAGCAAGACCGCCGCCCCGACCGCCGCCTGCCGCGAACTGCTCGACCACGCCCGGGCGGCGGTGACGTCGGGCGAGGCGGTGCTGGCCACCGCCCGGAACCTGCGCGACCCGCTGGCCGGCCGCTTCCGCCTGGGCATCATCCCGACCCTGGCGCCCTACCTGCTGCCGCTGATCTTCGCGCCGCTGCGCGAGGCCCTGCCCCATCTGGAGATCGAGCCCTGGGAGGACCAGACCGCCGCCCTGCTGGAGCGCCTGCGGACCCACGAACTGGACGCCATCCTGCTGGCCACCGACGAGGCCGCGCCCGACCTCGACGGCCGCGCGCTGTTCGCCGAACCGTTCCTGGCCGCCCTGCCGCCCGACCATCCTCTGGCCGGCCGCGAGGTCATCGCCGAGACCGACCTGGCGCGCGACATCCTCGTCCTGGCCGACGGCCACTGCCTGCGCGACCAGGCGCTGGAGGCCTGCGGCAAGTCCAGCACGGCGCTGAGCACGGCCCTGCGCGCCTCCAGCCTCTCGACCCTGCTGAACATGGTCGCCGCCGGCTACGGCACCACCCTGATCCCGGGCCTGGCCTCGGGCGCGGCGCAGGACGCCGGCATCGTGCTGCGGCCGCTGTCGGCCCTGACCAGCCGCACCGTCCGCATCGTCTGGCGCACCCACTTCCCCCAGCGCCCCGCCGCCGAGGCCGTGGGCGAGATCATCGCGGCGCGGCTGCGGGGCTATGCGGAGGGCGCGGCGGCGGGGGCGGTGTAGCGCAGCCACACTCCCACCTCCCGTCATTCCCGCCCTTGTGGCGGGAAACCCTGGTTCCGCTCGCACAAGAAGCGCCAGCGGATCGCCAGCGATCCGCCCCATCCGCACCTGCGGCTGACAGAGGGGTTCCCGCCACAAGGGCGGGAATGACGGGAAGAAGAAGGGGCGAACGCCCCTACAGCTTCACCACCCAGTTCTTCCGGTACATCACCCAGCCCAGCAGCCAGCACACCAGCATGTAGGCCACCGCGCACAGCAGCGAGCCCACAGGCCCCGGCGCGACCGCCTGGAACACGTGCACGCCCACCCACTCGTAGGGACCCACGCCGCCGATCGCGAACTGGTTCAGGGTGACCACGAACAGCTCCGAGAACAGGTAGATCACCAGCGGATTGAGGCCGAACACCTGGAAGAAGCGGGTGGCGGCGTTGGGCTCGCGGCCTTCCAGCACGGCCGTCAGGGCGGCCAGCAGCAGCAGGTCGATGCCGACGGTCAGCAGCACGAAGGGGCCGGTCCACAGCTTCTTGGCGATCGGGAACCAGGGGTTCCAGGCCAGGGCCGCCAGGATCAGCACGCCGCCGACACCAGCCATGCGGACCAGGGCCTTGCGGGTGTCGGTCGCCTGGCGCAGGGCGCGGGCGGCCAGGTAGCCGGCCAGCACGTTGACCGCCGACGGCAGGGTGCCCAAGAGGCCCTCGGGATCGAAGCCGCCGTCCTTGCGATAGAGGTGGTCGCGGCCGACGACCAGCAAATCAAGCTTGGTGCCGGCGTTGCCCAGCTTGGAATAGGGATCGCCGTCGCCGAAGCCCAGCAGGATCGCCCAATAGCCCAGCAGCAGGCCGGCGCACAGCGCCAGGATCCAGCGCGGCGACAGGAACCGCGCGGCGAAGGCGGCGATCAGGTAGCACAGGGCGATCCGCTGCATCACGCCCATCACCCGCGTCTGGGAGAACGGCGCCAGCGCCCAGTGCCCGTCCACGTGATGCACGAACGGGAACCAGTACATCAGGAAGCCGAGCAGGAAGATCAGCGCCGTGCGCTTGAACACCTTGGCGCTGAAGTCCGGCAGCGGGATCGGCCGCGAGAAGGCGAACGCCATCGAGCAGCCGACGGCGAACAGGAACGAGGGAAACACCGCGTCGGCCGCCGTGAAGCCGAACCACTTGGCGTGCACCAGTTGGGTGAAGGCCTTGGCGCCGGGACCGGCGGTATTGACCACGATCATCAGGCAGACCGTCAGGCCGCGGAACACGTCCAGCGACAGAAAACGGGGGGCGGGCTTGGTCGTCATGGCTGTGTCTTTCCCCCTCTAGGCCCGGTCGATGCGCGCGATCAGCGCCCTGACCCCGGCGACCGGATCGGCCGGCGCCTGGCGGCGATAGGCGACGTCGGCGGCCACCCAGGCCTTTTCCCAGACGACGCCGTCCTTGACCACGGCGGCCTCGTCGAAGGACCCGGTCCCGGCCGCCTTCAGGGCGTCGAGGAAACGGCCCCAGCGCGGCAGATAGAAGTCGGCATAGAGCCCCTGCCAGGCCTTGGAGGCGTAGTCGTTGAGGTTGCCCTCCCCGCCCCACACCGTGACCTGGGCCTTGGCGTTGCTGACATAGGTCGCCTTGTCGGCGGGCGTGTCGCCATAGGCGCGGGCGTCGTCGACCCAGGTGGCCAGGGTCTCGGGCTGCACGCCCAGCAGGGCGTCGACGGCCAGGGCCAGGTCCTCGACCTTGCGGCGGGCGGCGTCGCCGGCGGCCGCGTCGCCCTTGCGATAGGCGGCCACGGCGGCCTGCAGCTGCACGTCGATCTCCAGGCTGGCCAGCTGCCGGGCGGCGTCGACCAGGTCGAGCACGAACAGCTTTTCCTTGGCGTAGCCCGGCGCCAGGGCGCTCAGCGCACGCACGGCCGCATCCAGCTTGGCGCGGTCGCCCGGATGGCCCGGGAACTCGCCGATGGTCGCCGTCGGCCGCTTGAAGAAGAGATAGGCGCCGGCCTTGCTCTTCCACCAGCGCGAGGACCAGTAGCGGGTCGAATAGGCGCCCTGCACGAGCAGGCCCATGGCCGCGTCCAGCTGCGGCGAGGTCCTGCCGTAGCGCGCCTTCGAACGGCTCGACAGCCAGGCGCCCGTCGAGGCCCCGCCGCCGTTCCAGGCCAGGTCGTAGACCGCCTCGTAGACGATCGAGTTGTTGTGCAGGCCTTCGGGGAACATGCCGAAGCCCGACAGCTTGCCGGTCTCGCCGCTGGCCGCCACCGCGGCGATGTCGCGACGATAGTAGTCGAGGTCGCCATAGACCGGATTGCTGCCGCCGTAGTTATGGACGTAGCCATAGATCCACGGCTTGCCGCCGAAGGCCTTGGCGTTCTTCCAGACGTCGGGATAGCGGTCGTTGCCGATGTCGAGGATCATCAGCTTCTCGTCCGGCACGCGGCTGAGATAGGCGCTGATCGCGGCCGGATCCCAGAAGTGGCTGTCGGCGCCGAACAGCCAGCCCTGCATCACCCACACCGCGTCCGGCCGGGCCTGGCGGATGGAATCGTAGATCGCCTTGCCGTAGGCGGCCAGGCGCTCGGCCTTCAGGGCCGGATCGACCTCGACCTTGGTCTTGGTCGCCGCCGTGTTGGCCGTCCCGTCGCCATAGGCCGCATCGCGCGCGTCGGCGCCGTCGGCGTTGATCGGCGGCAGCATCTCGTTGAAGGAGTCGGCGAGGTAGTAGGTCCCCGCGCCATAGGTCTCCGTGTAGAGCGCCAGGAACCGGCCGGCGATCTTGGCGAACAGCGGGTCGGCGGGATCCAGCCAATAGGTCTCGTGGAAGCCCTCCCACGGCCGCATGCGGTAGATGCGGGCCTTGGGGTTCTTCTTGGCGAAAGCCTTGGGCACGTAGCCGCCGAAGGCCGGCAGGATCGGCGTCATGCCAAGCCCGCGCATCCGCGACAGGATCCGAACCTGCAGGTCCTTCTTCTTGTCGATCCAGGCGGTCGGCAGCGGCGCGGCGTAGCCCTCGATATTGCCCATCCGGTGCCAGGGCGTGAACGCCGCCCCGGAGAAATACTCGGCCAGTTCGCCCTCGCTCAGCCCGAACTCGCGCCACAGGGCCCGCCAGACATATTCCTGGCCTTCCATGGCCAGCGGCATGTCGACGCCGTGGACCGCCATCCAGTCGATCTCGCGGGACCAGCGGTCCCAGCCCCACCAGGGCGTGGTGTAGCCGTAGGTGCAGGTGTTGAGATAGGCGCGATGGGCGAAGGGGCTTTCCACCCGGCCGGTGTCGGCGTCGGGCAGACGGGCCGGCAGCGCGACGCGATCGCCTTCCCAGCTCACCGAGGCCGCGCCGTGATCTTTGAGATAGGCGTAGGCGCCGCGGGCCAGGGCCACCGGCGTGTCGCCGCTGATCGCCACCTTGCCGCCGACGGCCTTCACCGCATAACCGGGCTTGCCGCCCTTGGACGCCGTCAGGGCCAGCTGGACGCCGGCCGCCTTGGGTCCGAACCGCCGCGCCAGCACCGCCCGAGCCGCCGCCACGCCGCCGGGCTCCTTCACCGCCGCCTTGCCCGCCGCCTGGGCCAGGGACGGCGCGGTGGAGACGGCCATCAGGGCCAGGGCCTGCTTCAGGGTCTGGCGACGCGAGGGGGTGGACGGCATCGTTGGCTCTTGCTCCGAAACGAAAATCTGGTCGCCGCCCAGGAGTCAGGCGGCGACCAGCAGTTGCGCCGCACGAGGCGGCGTCTCCGGGGAGGAGATTCGGTTACATCTTGTACTGGAACGACAGGTAGTAGCTGGGGCCGGTGACCGAGGTCATCTGCCAGCGGCTCTCGTTGCCGAGATAGGCCTTCTCCTGGGCGTTGTTGATGTTCATCGCCGCGAACGACAGGCTGAGCTTCTCGTTGATGTTGTAGCCCAGGTTCAGGTCGAACTGGGTGCGCGCATCGACGGTGTGGCCCAGGGGACCGGAGAAGAAGCTCTCGACCGAGGTCTGGTCGTAGGCGCTGCGGTAGTTGGCCGACAGGCGCGCGCTGAACGTCTGGTTTTCCCAGTAGACCGTGCCGTTGGCGGTGTGCTCCGACAGGTTGGCCAGCTTGAAGCCGGTCACCGAGGTCGCCGGATTGACGTGGGTGTAGTTGGCGATCAGGCCGAAGCCCGCGATCGGCAGCCAGGCGTCGAGCGACTGTTGCCAGTTAAGCTCGTAGCCGTGGATGTCGACGGTGCGCGCGTCGTTGAAGCTCTGGGTGATGGTGTAGGTGTCGCCGGCGGCCGAGACGCAGACGCCGCTGCTGTCCTTGGTCAGCGAGGTGCCTTCGTAGGCGGTCGGGCACATGGTCGAGGTGTAGACGCCGTTCTTGACCTTCTTCGAGAAGAAGCCCGCCGACAGGCCGTTGCCCGAGCCGTAGTACCACTCCAGGCTGACATCCAGCTGGTTGGCGGTCATCGGGTCCAGCCCGCCCTGGCCGATCGAGATCGTGTAGACCTTGTGGCCGGTGGTGTCGGTGGTGCTGGTCATGGTGGTGGCCAGCTGGTTGTTGGAGTCGATGATCGGACGCACCAGCACCTTGGCCGCGGCGACGCGCAGCAGCAGGTTGTCGGTGATGTCGAAGCTGAAGTTCGCCGACGGCAGGACGTTGTCGTACGACTTCTTGGTCGTGTAGGTGCCGGCCACCAGCTTGACTTCGGTGTTCAGCGGGTTGGCCGCGCCGCCGACATAGCCGTTGACGGTCTGGTCGGTGCTTTCGCGACGCACGCCGATGTTGCCGCGGAAGGTGCGCGACAGCACTTCGCCCTTCAGGTTGGCCATGGCGTAGAGCGAGCCGAGGTCACGCTCTACGCGGAACGAGCCGGCCGGGTCGAAGGCTTCGTAGACGGTCACGCCCTGGGCCTTGAGGGCCGCGCGATAGGCGTCGAGGTTCGGCGAGACCCAGCTGCCCGGCAGCGTCATGTCGCCGTCCAGGAAGTTGGTCACCAGGATGCCCGAGCCGGCCATGGTCGGCGAGTACGAGGCCGGGATGGTGTTCTGGCCGTCGCGGCGCACGACGTAGCGCTTGAGCACTTCCTGGCGGATCTTCGCGCCGAACTGCACGGAGTCGAGGATGCTGAAGTTCACGTAGCGCTTGGCGTCGAACTGGCCGGCGTTCTCGTAGGAGTCGATCGTCCGGTAGGCGCCGTTCGGGTAGGTGTTCCGGATCAGGGTCGAGGTGTTGTACTGGGCCGTGTCGTCCAGCGCCGTCGCCGTCGAGAACACGATGTTCTTCGGGTTACTGATGTCGAGCGAAGCGCTCGAGATGTTGACCCCGAGGATCGCCGCCTCTTCGTTGAACAGGGCGTGGCCGCGCGAATAGTGGCCGACGCCGCTGAAGTCCCAGTTCTCGATGCCGGTCCAGCGCACCTTGGTGGTGAAGGCGCCGGTCGACTGCGGCCGGTCCTCGTGCTGGTGGTTGTTCTCGAGGCGGAAGTTGTTGATCTGCACCTTGGTGGCGGTGTTGTTCGCCGTCGCCAGGGTCACCACGTTCGAGGCCGAGGGGGTGGTGAACAGGAAGACCTGCTGGTGCAGTTCCTGCGTCGTCTTGTCCTTGGCGTAGGTGGCGATGGCGTCGATCTGCAGGTCGTCGGTCGGTTTGAACTGCACCGCGCCGTTGATCATGCTGCGCTTGGTCTCGCGGTCGATGCGGCGATAGCGCAGGCGGGCCGGGGTGTAGACGCCGTTGGCGACGGTCCAGCGGTCCATCCACAGATAGTCGCCGCGGTCCTTCAGCTCCTGGTAGCCCGCGCCGAGGAAGACGCCCAGCTTGCCGTCGAGGAAGTGGTCGACATAGGTCGCGCCGAACTTGGCGGTCGGATCGCCGCCGATCAGCTCCTGCTGCTGCAGCTTGCCGGCGAAGATCAGCTGGCGGCCCTTCACGTTGAAGGGATGCACGGTGTCGATGTTGACGGTGCCGGCCAGGCCGCCCGCGTCCATGTCGGCGGTCGGCGACTTGTAGACCTGGATGCCCGAGGCCAGCTCGGTCTGGATGACGTCGTAGCGGAAGCCGTCGGTGAAGTTCGAGCTCTTGAAGGCCTGGCCGTTGACCGTGGTCAGGGCGTACTGCGGACCCAGGCCCCGGATGCTGATCGTCGAGCCGCGGCCGTTGATGTTGGAGATCTGCACGCCCGGAATGCGCTGGATGGCTTCAGCGATGTTTTCCGACGGGAACTTGCCGATGTCCTCGGCCGAGATGCCGTCCGACACGCGCACGTCGTTGCGCTTGGTGTCCAGCGCCGTGGCCAGGCTCTTGCGGAAGGCGGTGACCACCACCTCGTCGACGGCCTCGCTGGGCGCGGCCTCTTGCGCGGCGGCGACGCCGGCGAAGCTGACGCCCGCCAGCAGGGCCAGGGCGAAGGCCTTGCGCCGGGCGGCGGGCCTGAAACTCGTAAGCTTGTGACCGATCATCCTGTTATCCCCTCAAGCTGGCGCGGCGCGCGCGCCCTGTGAACGCCGCTCCCCCGCGGCGTCGTTTTTGAGCAGACCATTTAAAGACCTTTTTTCGCTGCTCACCGGCAACCTAGGGGCCGACGCGATACCCGTCAAAGCCGGCAACCTGTTCTATTGCTTGTATTTCGGCAGAGATTGCCGGTTAGGCGCCCAATTTGTCGGGCTAAGCCGCGCCGCATATCGGCGATCGGCAACAAATACGAATGAAGTCAGTCGATTAGTGAAATTTTGTCCTTATTGGACAGGCCTAGGCATAATACCAATTTAATGCCTTTTTTGCGACCATTCGCGCCCAACACCCCGGGCGCACGCAAGCTCCGCGCGCAATCGCCAGGCCGCCGCGCGCGGAGCTTGCGCCCGGCGCCCACGAAAAGGCGCCCGCGCCCCGCGAGCGCGGCGTCGGATGACGCGAGTCGGCGAGTGTTGGCCAGGGAGCGGACGGAAGGATCACTGCCCCTTCCCTTCTGCCGCCCTCTCGCCCCTCTCTTTCCGCCTCCCTCGCCCTTGTGGCGAGGGCCCATGCCGGCGGCGGCTCAGACAGCGGCCGCGCTCGAAAGGTTTGGGCAGGCTGACCGATGGGTCCTGGGCACAAGGCCCAGGAAGGCGGCAGGAGGAGCGAGGGGTTAGACGGCCACCGCCTCTTGCAGCGCCGCAGCCACGGCCTCGGCGTTAGGTCCGAGCACCAGATGCACCACCGGCCCGTCGAGCCGCACGAGCGCCCGGACGCCGGCGGCCTTCAGCGCCGCCTCGTCGAGCTTGGACGGATCACGCAGCTCCAACCGCAGACGGCTGGAACAAGCGCTAACGGCGGCGATGTTGGCCGCGCCGCCGAGACCCGGCAGCAGGGCCTGGGCGGCAGCCGGGTCAGCGGCCTTGGCCGAAGCCACGGCCGCGACGACCGGAGCCTGCACGCCCGCGCCGGCGGCCTGGCGGATTTCGCCGGCGACGGTGTCGGCGATGGGGCCGAGCACCACCTGCAGGGCCTTGTCGGAGGGCCGCACGATGCCGCGCGCGCCCAGGGCCTTGAGGCGGGCCTCGTCAACAGCCTTCTGGTCGGCCACGATCAGGCGCAGGCGGGTGGTGCAGG